>NZ_JXCG01000006.1 GCF_001317345.1 Thermococcus sp. EP1
TAATAGTCACTCATATCTCTTTCGAGCTGTGCTTATAAATTTTTCTTAGCATTATACAGAACTCCTGAGTTTCAATCTTTTTGTATTTTAATAACATCCTCATTGGAAACTTCCCCATTGTTAAAGAATTTCTTTACTATATAGAAAATATTTATATATGTCCAATGCCATAGAGTAAAATAGATTCTAAAATAAGTACAACGACCGCAAGGGAGGAAACGAGGAATGAAGAGTAGTATAGGTGTCGGAATATTAGTGATGCTGTTGCTAATGAGCATACCACTGGCTTCAGGAGCTAGCGAAAATGCTCCAAAGTCTGTTTTTGTCCAGATTGATGGAGCGATAACTCAAGAAGTTCTTGATACATTGAAAGCAAATGGAATGAAAATAACCTACGTTTTTGATGAGATCGGTTTTGTCGCTGGCCTTGTAAAGGACAAAAATTTGGAAAAAATTTCACAGCTTGAGTTCGTTAAGAATGTGGGGGAAGATGTCCAGGTTCACGTAACGAACGAGATGCTCCCAAGTGCAAGTCCATATGGTTTCGGATATTACACATGGAACCTCGACATGATAAACGTTCCAACAGTGCACGAGAACATGGGGTACACTGGTGAGGGAGTGTATATAGCGGTTCTTGACACAGGTTTAGTTCCTAACTGGGAAGATTACTTCGAGGAAGATAAGATAGCAACGGAATTTGGAAGAGCGTTTCTCGCAGCTTCATTAAATGCTCATTACAATCCCAACGCGTGGGAAGCCGATACCCACAGCCATGGCACCCACGTGACAAGCACAATAATTGGCTTCTGGATTTATGATTTCTACAGGGTGAGTGGAGTTGCTCCAGATGTAAAGATAATCCCAGTCAAAGTCCTACATAACAGTGGATTTGGGTGGTCAACTGACATCGCTGCTGGAATACTCTACATCGCTGACTTATACAAAGCTGAGAAAGAGAGCGGAGGAAATGTACTGCCGCCCTACGACGAGGTGAACCCAATTGTCATAAGCATGAGTCTTGGTGGACCTAGGTTAAGCCAAATTGAGAAAATAGCGATTGATTACGCTATCGCTCAGGGAGTATTCATTGTTGCGGCTGCAGGAAACGATGGAGAATTAGGGATGGACTATCCCGGTGCCTATGAACCGGTGATTTCAGTAGGAGCCGCTGGATGGGTTGGAGAATGGTTAGCAGGGGGATGGTGGAGACTCTCAGACGTTCCGGAGAACTTAATTGATCAAGTTTATGTAACAGACTTCAGCGGAAGAGAAAAACCAGGGCAGGATCTCGACGTCCTTGCCCCAGGGAGCTGGGTAGTTGGGCCTTACCTCCCCTATGGAGCAGCTCATCCCCCATACTGGGCAAATGGAGTTCCCGGCCAGTACTACTTCCTTGGCGGAACAAGTATGGCAACACCTCACGTCAGCGGAATAGTGGCATTAATGCTTGAAAAAGATATGGAAGACGGTGTAATAGACCTAAATCAAACAATGGTAGAGAATATTCTCGAAAGCACTGCAATGCCAATAACATGGAATAGCGCCTGGGTAATTGACATAAGCATCCCTGGATGGACATTAATGACATGGGGCCCAGATGCAGTAGGTTCAGGATTGGTGCAAGCAGATGCTGCCGTAGGAGCAACACCGTGACCCTTTTTTATTTTCTCTTTTTAGCCATATCTTTAAATACCTCCCAACTTACCTCTTCTGCGGTGAAGGTTATGTTAAACACGATAGTTTTGATAAGGACAGACAACTTTGACAAGGCCCTAGTGGCATTAGCTGATTTAGTGAGATATGCTGGAATGGAAATACGAGGTAAGCCAAGGATAATCCCTCCGGCCCTCTCAGACTGGGCTTTTGAAAAGATTGTAGGCGAAAAACCCAAAAGAAAATATAATGCCCATGTTGTGGCCCAAGTGGATCTACCACCTGCCAAGGCCATAGGGAGATTAAGAGAGATACACCCTCCTGCCCATATAATAGTAATTCCACCGGATACTCCGGTTCACAAAGAACTCCTACGTCTTTGGAGTACTTTTGAAATCTTAAAAGGATTTTATTCTCCAAAGAAAGAACAGCAAGAAGGGGAAAGTAGGGAGTAGCTACTTCTTCTTCCTCTTTTTGATCTTAATATTAGCTACATCCCCCAAAGTTGGCTCATAATCTTTAGGTATAGTAGCTTTTTCTTTTACAGTCTCTTCAATACGCTCAATTAGTTTTATCTTAAAGTAACGCTCAAGCTTTTTTGCCTCACTTATAGTGGGGATATACTCACCGTGCGCGATCCTTCTAATAAGATTGGTTGAAAGGCCTACCTTATGGGAAAGCTCTTCATAACTCAAGCCGCTTCTCTGGATAGCCTCCCTCACTCTATCTGCATAGTCTTCTACTATGTCCTCAGTGTAAAGAGGTCTTTGCGTTCTTGGGGTTGGTTTAGGCCTTGGTCTTGGAGCATATGTTCTTCTAGGTTCTCTTCCTGTTGGCATTGGACTCCAGGTTCCCGGCTTTTTCCTGCCATATTTTTGGTAACACTTGTAGCACACCAAAAGCTCAGCCCCTTCTATTTTCACTGTGTGTCCTTTACCTCTTATCTCTGCTCCACAGATTTCACAAATTCTTGGCTTGGCTTTTGCCATTAAAACCACCTTCAACTCACTCTACTCTACGATGGAAGGCTAGCTTTTATAAATCCATCTATTATAAGTTCCTAACGATGGGAATGAAAGAAATTAAAAATAACGATAAGGAGCACTTGAGTATAGAAAAATTAGATAGAATGGATCAGGAAATACTTGAGACTCTTGTAAGCATATACATGCGAGGATACGAGGAAATGAAGGAATATGGGGGCGAAGGAGAGAGCTATGCAAAGAGATATCTAAGATGGTGCTGGAGCAAGGCCAGTGATGGATTTTTCATCGCAAAAGACGGAGATAGGATAGTTGGTTTTATTGTGTGTGATAACGACTGGCACAGTCGATATGAAAATAGAGTAGTGGGTGCTATTCACGAGTTCGTTGTTGATAAGGGGTATCAGGGGAAAAGCGTTGGAAAGAAACTTATGGACAAATGTCTGGAGTATCTAAGTAAGTATAATGATAGAATTGAACTCTGGGTTGGGGAGAAAAACAAAAAGGCCATAGAGTTTTATAAAAAACTTGGTTTTAAAGTGGCTGGAAAAGCAGGCATCTGGATAAGAATGATAAAAGATATCAAAAAAGGGAAAAGTCACTTCAATAATGGCCTAAACTTATAGCCGTATAGGATTATTCCATCCTCGCCGAACTCTCTGATCTTTCTTGTGACCATCTCAACTTCCATCCCAAAGTCTATTTCTTCTGGATCAACGTCAGTAAGTTGGGCTAAGATCACTGGCCCTTCCTCAAGTTCAACTAAAGCTATTGGATATGGTTTGTAATATTCATAACCGCTTGGTGGGTTCCTTATTATTGTCCAGCTTAATACTTTTCCTTTTCCACTAAATTGGAACTCTTCTATTTCTTGGCTTCCACACTCTGGACAAACTGGCCTCTTTGGAAAGTGAACATGCCCGCAACTCTTACATTTGCCTCCAATAAGGCGGTATTTTTCCTTAAAATGTCTCCAATAGCGGGCGACCTGCATTGGCTTCCCCATTTTCAAACCCTCCTTAATATGGTTACAGTTATGTTTGAACCCGTTCCACCTATGTTCTGAGTAAGGCCTACCTCCGCATCAGGCACTTGATTTGGAGCTTCGCCCCTAAGCTGCCATACTGCCTCTACTGTTTGATAAACTCCAGTTGCACCAACCGGGTGTCCTCTTGCTTTCAATCCACCTAGTGTTTGGATTGGGTAGTCTCCATCAATCGCTATTTGTCCCTCCTTAGCTAACATAGCGCCTTTTCCTCTCTCTGCAGCCCCTATAGACTCCAAACTTAGGGCCGCCATGACTGTGAATGCATCGTGCACCTCGAAGAAGTCTATATCCTCCACACCTATACCAGCCATCTTGTAAGCTCTTTCTGCGGCTATTTTGGCTGCTTTCAGCAGAAGAAGGTCTTTTCTGTTAGCGAGGCTTATAGTGTCTATAGCTCTTCCCATTCCCGCAACCTTGATCATCTTGGCTTTGTCCACAAATTCCTTGGCCTTCTCCTCAGTGGTGATAATAACTGCCGCAGCTCCATCAGCTATTGGAGAAGCATCAAAAAGCTTCAATGGATCAGCTATATAAGGACTCCTCATAACAGTCTCTACCTTGATTACCTTTTTGAACATGGCATATGGATTCTTGGCACCGTTTGCGTGAGCATTAACTGCAAATAGGGCTAAGTCCTCTTCAGTGTACCCATATTCTTTCATGTAAAGCCTCATTGCAAGGGCATTCAGGGCCACAAAACTAACTCCATGGAAAAGCTCCCACTCGGCATCAGCTGCATATGCCAAGTATCTCGTTGCATCACTTGGCCACGCATCTGTCATCTTTTCAACGCCTACAACAGCAACCACGTCCTCAAGACCGCTCATTACAGCCTTTACACCTTCTTGGACTGCAGCTCCACCACTTGCACATGCACCCTCAATTTTAACTGCGGGGATATTCCCAAGACCTGCCCAATCTGCTATAAGGGCTCCAAGGTTTTCTTGTTCAACAAATGAGCCTGAAGCCATGTTTCCAACATAAAGTGAATCTACTTTGTCAACTCCGGCATCTTCCATAGCATTAAGCAGAGCCTCAACAGCTAGGTCTCTAAGACCAAGTTTCCAGTGCTCTCCAACAGGAGTTAAGCCCACACCAATAATCACTGGCTTTCTCATTTCAACCACCTCACAAAATGTACTTCCCTCTGTGCTTTGCGTATAGGGCATAATCGAGATATTTCTTCCTGTTCACGTAGTCCATTGTTTTTGGAGCTAAATCTCTCTTCTCCTCAATCGCATCCTGCACAATAAGGCTAAAAGCATCGCTTCCTGCTCCACTTCCAAAGCTCACCCATAGGATCCTATCTCCTGGCTTTGCGATATCTAAAACTGCCGAGATTCCCACAAGAGTCGCTCCACTGTAAGTGTTTCCTATTATACCAGTGAGTAAACCAGGCAAAACTTTCTCTTTTGGAATACCGAGGATCTTTGCTACAGTGAGGGGGAACTTAACATTAGGTTGATGGAATACTGCGTAATCAAAATCATTTGGTGAATAACCGAGTTCCTCCATTAGACCTTTTGCAGCACTTATTATTTGATGGAAGTAAGCAGGTTCACCAGTGAACCTATTACCATGTCTTGGATAGTGCTCGTGTTGTCTTCTCCAGAAATCAGGAGTATCAGTTACATAAGAGTAGCTTCCTTCAAAATATGCTAAGGTTTCATTACTCTTTTCTCCAACAATATAAGCTGCTCCTCCAGCAGAGGCTGTAAATTCTAAATGGTCTCCAGGCCTTCCTTGAGAAGTATCTGCTCCAATTGCCATGGCATATTTGGCCATGCCACTACCTACAAATCCAATAGCTGCTTGGAGGGCTTCGGTTCCAGCCTTACATGCAAACTCAAAATCTGCAGCATCTAAATCAGGAGTTGCTCCAATTGCTTCAGCTATAACAGTTGCAGAAGGTTTAACAGCATAAGGTTTTGACTCGGTACCAAACCAAAGGGCCCTAATCTCCTTCGGATCTATACGGGCCCTCTTAAGGGCATTTCTAGCAGCTTCAATACCAATTGTTATGGCGTCTTCGTCTAGATTATTCACGGATTTTTCTTGGATTGGAAAGCTACTAACTCCCCATACCCTTCCAATCTCCTCATTTTTAATTCTAAACATTGGCACGTATGCACCATAACCAACGATACCAACATCCTTTATTGGCTTTAACAGTTTCTTCATTGGGCATCACCTTTTTAAATGAATGAGCTTAATGCTATTCTCTCCGAGGTTAAGCTTGTACATTATAAAAGCCTTTCGGTAAACGTGTAATACTTTTTCGACAATTAGCGATGAAATTTGGATGTAGAGTAGGTTTAAAAGCTTAACTCTTTTATACTTCCTTAGCAAAGAATAGAAAAGGTGATGCTCATGAAAGCATACGTAGGTGAAAATGTACAGGGAATCTATGCCTTTGATGAGAATGGCAATCTCATTGGAAAGAGAGTTTTCACAGAAAAGCCAGAAACAGTACTAGACAAACTTCTCAAAGGCGAAGTTGCAGAAGACCTAATTCTTTTCTTAGAAGAGTTAAAGGAAAAAGGATACTCAACTTTTGTTGTAGAACATCCAGAACTTGCTAGAAAAATTAGAGAGTTTGGATTTGAGACAGAAGCAGAGTTTCCTAACATTGCCGGGGAGAAACTTAGAGAAAATGCCGAAGAATTTTTGGGAACTGATTGGTTTGAAAAATACTTCACAGTTGGAGTGGCATTAACAAGGGCCAGGATCCAGGAGCAAAGTGGCGCGAGAGATAAGATGATAATCCAAGCAATTGAGGCTTTAGATGACATCGATAAAGTCATCAACCTTTTAGTATCAAGACTTAGAGAATGGTATTCACTTCACTTTCCAGAACTTGACGAAATCCTCCCAAAGCATCCCCAATATGTCATTTTTGTGAAAAACATTGGACACAGAGACAACATTACAAAAGAAAGCTTGGAGTCTCTTGGATTCGGTGAGAACAAGATAACGAAGATTTTAGATGCAAAAGAAAAGACAATGGGCGCATGGATGGACCAAAAAGACATTAAAGTTATTCAAGGGCTAGCCAAAGAAATAGATGACCTCTATAAATTAAGAAGTGAGATAGAGGACTACATCGAAAGGGCTATGGATGACGTTGCACCGAACTTAAAAGCCCTAGTGGGTGCAAAACTTGGTGCTCGCCTAATAAGTCTAGCAGGAGGTTTGAAAGAACTCGCAATAATGCCCTCTTCAACTATCCAGGTTCTTGGTGCAGAAAAAGCACTATTTAGGCACCTAAGAAGTGGGGCAAAGCCTCCAAAACACGGTATAATTTACCAATATCCCGCAATAAATAAGTCCCCCTGGTGGCAAAGAGGAAAAATTGCAAGAGCATTAGCTGGAAAACTAGCCATAGCAGCAAGAGTGGATTACTTCTCAGGTGAATATATAGCCGAAGAGCTCAAAAATGAAATCGAAGCAAGGATCAAGGAAATTAAGGAGAAATACCCCAATCCACCAAAACGCAAAGAAAAGCCCAAGAAAGAAAAGAAGAAAAAATTCAAAAAGAAAAAGAAATTCAAAGGCAAAGAAAAGAAAAAGAGAAGCAAAGAAAAGAGAGGCGGTAGGAGGTGAGATAAATGAACGTTAAGAAACATAAATTCCCTGGCGTTTATATTGTCATCGAGGATGATGGAAGCGAGAGACTGGCCACTAGGAATCTAGTTCCCGGCCAAAAAGTCTACGGCGAGAGGATCATTAAGTGGGAAGGTGAAGAATACAGAATCTGGAATCCTCACAGATCAAAACTTGCTGCAGCTATACTCAATGGCCTTAAGAACTTTCCAATAAAGCCAGGACATAAGGTATTATATTTGGGCATAGCCAGTGGTACAACTGCTTCACATGTCAGCGATGTCATTGGATGGGAAGGTAAAATATTTGGTATAGAATTCTCACCAAGGGTTCTTAGAGAACTGGTTCCCCTGGTGGAAGAAAGAAGAAACATAATTCCAATACTCGGAGATGCTACAAAGCCTGAGGAATACAGGGCCCTAGTTACCAAGGTCGATGTAATATTCGAAGACGTGGCTCAACCCACCCAAGCAAAAATTCTCGTGGATAATGCCAAAGCATACCTTAAAAGCGGTGGGTACGGGATGATATCTATTAAAAGCAGAAGTATAGACGTCACAAAAGAACCAGAGGAAGTATTTAGAGAAGTAGAAAAAGAACTTGGCGAATACTTTGAAGTTGTCGAAAGAATTTCTCTTGAGCCCTACGAAAAAGACCATGCCTTGATAGTTGTGAGAAAACCGTAGCTCTTTTTTCTTAAATTTTTAAAATTAAAAAAGATCAGAGAAGTGGATTCCTAAACTTCTTGCCTGGATAATATGCCACGCCCTCAAGTTCCTCTTCAATTCTTAAGAGTTGGTTATATTTGGCATTTCTATCGCTCCTTGCAGGAGCCCCTGTCTTAATCTGACCAGCGTTTAAAGCAACTGCTATGTCTGCAATTGTGGCATCCTCTGTTTCTCCAGACCGATGAGAAACAACGACTCCATAACCGGCCCTGAAAGCAAGATATGCAGCATCAATAGCCTCACTTAATGTTCCAATCTGGTTGACTTTCAGAAGGAGTGCATTTGCCGCACCTATTTCAATACCCTTTCTCAAGCGCTTGACATTGGTCACAAAGAAGTCATCGCCAACGATCTGAACTTTCTTCCCAAGTTCTTTTGTAACGATAGCAAAGCCTTCAAAATCTTCCTCATTAACTGGATCCTCAATTGAAACTATTGGATATGTTGAGATCAGCTCATTATAGAGGTCTATAAGCTCTTCTCTAGTATATTCCTTGCCACCCACGACATATACTTTCTTGTTTTCATCGTAGAATTCACTTGAGGCAACATCAAGAGCAAAGGCAATCTCATCTCCAACCTTGTAACCACTTTCTTCAATGGCCTTGACAAGAGCATCTAATGGCTCATTGACCTCTTTCATAGGTGGAGCGAATCCTCCCTCGTCTCCTACATTAACAGCCAATTTTCCATATTTCTCCACGAGAATCTTTTTCAGTGTGTGGTATGTCTCACTTACCATTTGAATGGCTTCTCTAAAGCTCTTTGCCCCAACAGGCATGATCATGAACTCTTGAAAGTCAAGATCATTGCCAGCGTGAGCTCCCCCATTGATGACATTGCTCATTGGTACGGGAAGAACGTAAGCATTCGCACCACCCAAGTACCTGTAGAGTGGCATTCCAAGAGTGTTTGCGGCAGCCTTTGCAACAGCAAGAGAAACTCCTAGAATGGCATTTGCTCCAAGATTACTTTTGTTTTCTGTACCATCGAGTTCAATCATGAACATGTCGATGTCCCTTTGAAGTGTTACATCCATTCCCAAAAGTTCGGGAGCAATTATCTTATTTACGTTCTCCACTGCTCGTTTTACGCCTTTCCCATGATATCTCTTTCCACCATCCCTAAGTTCTAAAGCCTCATGAATCCCTGTTGAAGCTCCACTTGGTACAGCAGCCCTTCCCATCGCAACTGGTGTGTAAACATCCACCTCAATTGTTGGATTCCCCCTAGAATCTAGGATTTCCCTTGCCACTATTCCGGTAATTTCGAATGGGTTCTCCATAGCTTTCACCTCGGGTGATATTTGAGGTTTCTCTTTAAAGCTTTTTCACAAGTTAAAAGAGAAAATAGTTTTCCCAAGAATGGCACTTTCCTTGTAGGAAAATTACTAAAAATAATAGGGTTCAAAAGTTTAAATAAAAAATATAAAGCGAGAAATGACCTCAACCAAGTTCAAAGGCCCTTTCAAAGTCCTTCTCGATAGGCTTTGCAGTTGTTATCAGGCTAACAAGCACCATAACAACTGCCGATACTATGGCACCGCTCACATAAATGTATTCCCAGTAACTGAAGCTCACAACACCTGTTACTCCTATAACTGCTGTTAATGATCCCGCAATCATTCCTAGTAATGCTCCTTCTTTTGTTGCCCTCTTCCAGTAAATGCCAAGTATTAGAGGTACGAAGACACCCGAAGTATATATATCGTAAGAGTATATAAGAAGCTCTATAATTCCCTGGATCGTCAAGGCCGCTACTAATGAGAGAATCCCTATAGCAATTGTTGTACCTATTGAAAGTTTCAACAGCTTCTTATCATCCGCTTCAGGCTCTATAAAGCTTTGATATAAATCTTTGACAACGTGCGACGTGGCTGCAGAGAGGAGTGAATCAGCTGTGCTCATTACCGCCGCTAGAATTGCAGCAACAAATATTGCTCCTATTCCACTTCCAAAGACCGTTATAACTAATTTTGGCACTGCAGTTTTTGGTGAATCTATTATTGCTTGTGGATCACTTGAGAGTGCCAATGCAAGCATCCCTGCCAGTGCTGGAAGGAATGACAGGGCCATAAGCAATAGTCCACTATAAATTGCACCTCTTCTAGCCGTTTTTTCGTTCTTTGATGCAAAAAGCCTCTGATAAAAGTCTTGACCTATTAAGGTATACATCACTGTTGCCGCTAATGTTAAGGCAAAAAGCGAAATTCCCAGAGACATGAAGTTGAAGTATTCTCCAGTTGGTTGTGGCAAGTTTGGAATTGTAGAGAGACTCATTCTTAAGCCATCAAAGCCTCCTACTTTGCTTAGGCCCAAGATCACTGCAATTAACACACCAATACTTCCAAGGATTATTTGTATGAAATCTGTTAGTGCAACTGCCCATAATCCTGAAAACGCTGTATATGCTATAAAAATCAGTGTGGCGAACACTGCTCCAGCAGTTCCTGGTAATCCTATGGCTTCAAAGACTGCTGATGCTGCCCAAACTTGAGCTCCAAGAATTCCTACTAGGGCTAAAAGTGATAGCATTGCTGCTAAAAGTCTTATCATCTTACTTTTATAGCGCATTTCTAATACATCAGGGACTGTATACAGGGCCAAAGCACGCATAGGCTTTGCAAGAGTCACGCCAAGAAGCAAAAGACCCAGTCCCGTAGCAAAACCGTACCAGATTCCTCCTAATCCATAGGTGGCTCCCCAACTAGCTCCTCCGAGGATGAAAGCCACCACCATAGTGAGTGGCTGCCAAAGTTGCAGTAGTTAAAGCCAATCCTAGTCTCCTGCCGGCCACCAAAAAGTCGGCCGCCGTTTTAATGTACCTCCTAGCATATACTGAAACTCCTAGCATTGCTCCCATGTACAAAATAATTATTGTCCAAATCATGTCCATTTTTCTGCACCCCTTGAAAGTACAAACCAAGGAATCTTGAATTATATTTAAAGTTTTTGACGAATTTTTTGTCAAAATGATAACTATCCAATAAAAGAGGGTTAATGAACTCAGGTTTATTTTAGAGAAATATCATATTC
Organism: Thermococcus sp. EP1; assembly: GCF_001317345.1. NCBI lineage: Archaea > Methanobacteriati > Methanobacteriota > Thermococci > Thermococcales > Thermococcaceae > Thermococcus > Thermococcus sp. EP1. Next base: position 11,054 of record NZ_JXCG01000006.1, read on the forward strand.
TATGTCTATATAATAACCAACGGGAATTGTAAATATATTAACCTTGTAACTTATAACTGTGTAATTTGTAACAGCTATCTCAAATAACTAGATAATTTACAATATCGAACCGAAATATTTAAATATAGTATAACATCTAGTATTACCACGTTTTGGATTAACATGTCTGGCCTTTTGTGGTGGGGAAGTTGAGATTAGTAATTGATCCTCACATCTTACGATCATTACACAGGAGTGAACTAAGGAAGAAGATACTTTTCTACTTACATGAGATTTACCCCTCTTCCACATATCTCTCTGAAATTGCTAGAATCGTTAGGTCAGATCCTTCCAACGTAAAAGGAGCTTTAGTTGGTATGGGAAACCGCTATAACGGAGATAGTTCCTTAGTCTATCTTGGTTTGGTAGAAGAAATTAACCACAATGGATTTCGGTATTACAAACTTACTGAACATGGGAAAAAAGTTGTTGAATTTCTAAAAACTTATCAATCATATTATAGTAGATTTATGTGAGGTGCAAAAAATGGAAGATCTAATAAAACAATTCGATTTCAACCTCTCAACTTTTATTGACTTTTCGTTCTTTAATGTAGTCAAAATTGGATTGGAACTAGGCGTTTTTAAGGAACTAGACAAAACTAAAACCCTTGAAGATATTTTAAACTTAATAGATGTCAAAAATAAAGCCTACTTAAGATCACTACTAAGTGCATATTATGAGTTAGGAATTCTAGAAGCTACGGGGACTGAATTAAGCCCCAAAAGGTTCTTACGTACTTTTACCCTTGAATATGAGAAATTACGAGATATTATTCCAGAATGGATTAACATACAAGATGAGATCGTCAGAATGGCAAATTACGCATTTTTATCTTTCGAGAATTCTAAAGTGATGATGGACTTTGACAAAGACTCAGACTTCTGGGACATTCGACTTTCGAACCCATTAAACAAGTTATATAGAGAAATAATCGTTAGGGCTGGTGGACTTAGAGATGGAATGAGGGTCCTTGATCTTGGTTGCGGCTCGGTCTCACCGATAGAACTCGGAAAACATGTTGGTCCAAATGGAGAGTATGTTGGGATTGACTTTTCCCCAGGATTACTAAGCATAGCCCAACAAAGGGTAAGAGAACTTGGTATGGATTGGGTGTTCTTAAGAGAGCTTGACATAACAAATGCCATACCTAAAAGAAAGTATGACAGAGTTATAATGAGTTTTGTTCTCGAGTATCTTCCTGAAGTCCACAGAATCATTATAAAGGCTCTGAATTTCGTGGACGAAGGAGGGAAACTAATAATTGTAGAACCATTTAGAGAGAATTTTGAAAACATAGCTGCATGGGAGTTTTTTGAAAAACTCACGAAGGAGTTTAGAAGATTCCCAAGAAAATCCGAGATTCTTGATGCTCTTGAATACTACGGAAAGGACGCAAAAGTTAAGGAATACGGAAAATCGGTTCTTGTGCTCGAACCCACACTATAATATTTTGTTTACTTTGTAATTATTCTAATTTTATGATTTTTTTCTAAATTCTTAAAATTACTACTTAATATTAGTATGTACCTACATATGTACCTACATGTGTAAAAATTGATGTAAAAACAAAAAATCAATTTATATTTAAAGGACATACACCTAATTGCAGAATTTCCAATGGAGGTGCCAAAAGGTGAAGCCTATTTTTGGTAAGAAGAGAGGTGCCGTTGGTATTGGCACCTTGATAGTCTTCATAGCCATGGTTTTAGTAGCTGCAGTAGCCGCAGCAGTACTCATCAACACCAGCGGCTACTTGCAACAAAGAGCAGAAGCCACAGGAAGACAAACAACAAAGGAAGTTGCTAGTGGTTTGAAGATTGACAAGGTAGTTGGTTATGCTCCAAGTGCCAACAACATAACTATGTTAGCAATTCAAGTTTCACTCAATGCAGGAAGTGAGCCTATAGATCTCAACCAAACTAAGTTATACCTTGATGACGGAGCTACACAGGTAGTTCTAGCCTACGCAGGTAGTGCCGCTGCTAACATCTCAGGGAGCATGTTTGATACCACCTCAAGTGCATGGGGAACAGCTGTTGATGCCCAACACTTTGGAATTCTTATAGTACAAGATGCAGACGGATCATTAAGCGGTAGTATACCAACCTTAACAGCTGGAGACATTGCAATTTTAACAGTTGATGCAAATGATGTCTTTGGTGGTATAGAACCAAGAACAACTCTAACTATTGAGGTCAGACCAGAATTTGGTTCCCCAGGATATACAAGAGTTGTAACTCCAACTGCTTATGGACTAAGCACAAACGACAAGATTGTTGACCTCAAGTGATGCATTAATTCTTTTGATTTTTCCAACTTCATTTACTTTCCATTAACCTTTTTGGAGGGTCAGCAATGTCATTCAGTTATTTGAAAGAGAAGTTCAAGAAAAAGCCAGAAAAAGATGAAAAAGAAGAAATCTACCAACTAGAACTTGCCCTAAGTGAAGGAAACGTTCAAGAAAACCCAAAAGAGCAGAAAGAAGATGAAGAAAAAATTACCCTCATAATGAACAGACTTAACGAGATTGAAAACGACCTGCCAAGAATTAAGGTCAACATCGACACTTTGAAGTCCCAAATCCAAGAACTAAGGGAGGAAATAGAAAAGCTTGACAAAACTATCAAAGATGTCATGATGCTCTATGAAGTAGTATCACAAGAGATCAACCCCTTTAGAGATCTGGATAGTGAAAACCCAATAGTAAAAGAAATACACGAACTAAAGCAAGATCTCGAAGATATTAGAAAAGAAATAGCACAGATAAAAGGAGACTTGAAACTCCTTGCCTATCACGGGGTAGACCTCGACAGGATAATATACGAAGCAATCTCGGAGGGAGAAACATGATAACCGAGAACGAGATAGACAGTAAACTTCAGATGCTACAGGGAAAAGTACCTAATGTCCTTATCAAGGACTTAAAAGACAAATTAGTTTCAAAAATGGACATCTTAACACCAGAGCAAGTGGATCTAATCATAAACAGGGTCCTCGAGAACTATTCAAGTCAAGCAGAAAGGCTCAGAAGGTTAGACAAAAGAGTGGAAGAGATTGGAAAATACCTAGAGGAAATAAGAAGACATTTAATAGGCAAAACAGCGCCTCATAAAGAATTTAATGAAAATTTCGAGAGAGCTCCAGAAAGAATTCCTGAAGTTGAACACCAAGAGGAAATTAAAAGTTATGATCCCCCAAAGATTGAATTAATTGAAAATAATAGGAGTGGGGAGGAAGAAATCTTGACTGAAGAATTTCAAATTCCGAAAGATGTGAGAGAAGCCCTAATAAGTCCAACAAAAATGAGGGCAAGATTAGAACATCTTCCAAATGACACTGTTTCAACAATGATAGCACTGAAATGGCTAGGTTTCCTCATCGAAAGAGCGGGAATGCTGAATCTAGAAAATGTCCTTGAGTTTTACTATACAATCGGGTGGATCTCCGAAGAAGTATTGGAAAGCCTATTGAAGTATGCAAATGGGACTAGACCTCACCAGAGAGAACCAAACTGGAAACCAGATGACAAACTTACGATTCAAGATCACTTAATATCACTCCTATTCATTGAACGCCTAAGAGGTACCAAAATAACTCCAGAAGTCCTGAACTCTCTAGAAAGAGAACTTAAGATGATGAATAAGATCCTTGAACATGTGTATGGTGTTTAAGGGGATAGGGTATGGGATTCAGCGTTTCAGCAAGCTTTGCAGTGATATTCATTGCATCGATAATGGCATTTGGCACTCTCTATATCTCTCTCGAGAATACTTATACTTCAATAGCTGAGTCCGTTGAAGCGTATAAAGAAACTTTCATAAAATCCCAGACGTCACACCTTGATCTACAAGGTGTCTCTTACATTGATCCTGGAAGTGGTGTGTCCATCTATACAATAACTTTCAATATTAGCAATAATGGCTCCACCCTATCCCCTAAATATTGGGATTTTGTTCGTGATGGACAACTAAAAGAGCCCGATGGATCGACGCTCATAGTGGAAGATAAAACATACCTACTTCCCGGAGAATCCATACTAATACGAACTACTGAAGTCAAGGATCAAATTATCCACAGTCTGATAGTAGCAACTGAAACGGGATGCTCTCTGAAAATAGAATGGAAATGGATATGGCTTGATCCAAATCAAACGACTGGCCAACCTTCTATTGTTGGAAAGGCCTGGTACTGCTCCTAAGGTGATGCTAATGGCGAGCTCAGTAATTTCAGAAATAATCCTTTTCATTGTTTCCCTCCTTGTCGCAGGAACAATAGCTGGAGGTCTTTATATAGTGACCCAAGACTTAGCGGATGGTATCAGCACTAGAGGAGCAACAATAGCCCAAAATCTTAGAGTGGACTTCACGATAATAAATGATCCAGAGAATATTCCCGTCTTGGGTGGAGCTTATGTGTTTTATATTAAAAACACTGGGAGTGAAGAGTTCTCCTTTACAAGCAGCACTATTATTGTCTTTATTGATGGGAACCTCATTCCTCCTTCAAATCTCACGCTGACACCATCTACCCTTTATCCCTATGATGTCGGCGAGTTGAGAATAAGCACTACTCTTTCCTCTGGCTACCACAAACTCGTTGTGGTCATTGAAAGTGGAAAACAGCGTGAATTTGTATTTAAAATCTGAGGTGAACACCATGGCCCGCTTACTTAAAATGCAGATCCCAAATGATGAGCTTCACAGACGACTAGGTGGAGGAATACCCTCTGGGAGTATAATATTTATAGAGGGGGACAGGGGGACTGGAAAGTCTATATTCTCCCAGAGACTCGCTTATGGATTTCTAAAAAATGATATTCAAGTTAGTTATGTTTCTACCCAACTCACAACCCCTGAATTTATAAACCAAATGGAATCACTGGGATATAGTGTAATCCCCTTTCTGATAAAGCGAAAACTTCTTTTTGTGTCGTTATATCCTCTTTTGAGCAGTGTTTCTAAAAGAGGAAAGTTTTTACCAAGATTCTTGAGTGAGGAACGATTATGGGAAAGAGATGTTATTGTCATAGATTCACTACCTTCCATTTTACCTCCAAAAATAGATGAGGAGACTTTAAGACAGTTTACAGAACACCTCAAAAAATTAAGTGCTCTTAACAAGGCCATAATATTAACAGCGAGCCCAAGTGACCTCGATTCTTCTGTACTCTCGATTTTAGAAGAAATAGCTACAATGCTCATAAGATTGCAGGTCAAAGTATTCGGAGGAGATTTGAAAAATTCTGCCACTATCGTGAAGTATAACAATGCTATGGGAATTTTTCAGAAGATAATTCCATTTAGAGTAGAGCCTAAAGCAGGATTTATAGTGGAGATAGCTGCGGTGGTGTAGAATGGCTGAGATTAGCAGAGAAACCTTAGAAACCGCAATGGCAAGGAATCCACACTTAAGAGAATACGTTGAAAAGTTTACTAAAAAATATGGAAAAGTCCCAGAATTCTACACTCAACTGAGCAGGAATATGAAAGAAATAAAGTATCCCAACATAATCTATCCAGTCGGGGATCCTCTTTTTGTTCACATTTACGGAGATCCAAAAACGGAGAGAAGATACATAGTAATAGAACCCAGACTTCAGAATACAGAAGAGCGAGTAAAATATGAAGTAGTCAAAGAAAAAATTCTTGAACTTGCTCCTTCAAAGGTAATACCCGAAAACAGAGAAGAGTTTGAAATATTCCTAGACCAACTGTATAATGAGGCCCTCCAGAAGATTAATAATAAGGGTTTTTTCTCTAGAAAGAGCGTTAAACTAACGCAAATAGAAATTGAGAAATTTAGATACCTCATAAAAAGAGATATTGTAGGAATTGGGCCATTAGAGGTCCTTATTAGAGATCCATATATTGAAGATATTCACATATTGGGTGCCGAATATGTATCTTTAATTCACAAGATCTTTGATGCTTTACCCACTAATATAAAATTTGAGAGTAATATCACATTGGCTGATTATTTCAAGGCCTTAAGTGAAAGAATTGGAAGACCTGTTAGTGACAAAAACCCCATTGTTGATGGAACACTTCCAGATGGATCAAGAATCAACATAATATACAGCCCAGACGTTAGTATAAAAGGGCCCTCAGCCACAATAAGAAAATTCTCTGCTACACCCCTAAGTGTTGTCCAACTTGTAAAGTGGAATACATTTTCTGCAGAAGTCGCGGCATACTTATGGCTTGCGCTTGAATATGGTATGAGTATTTTCGTATGTGGGGAAACAGCAAGTGGAAAAACCACCACTTTAAACTCTATCATTCCTTTCATCAAGCCCCAATCAAAGATTTTTACCGCTGAAGACACTCCTGAGGTTGTTGTTCCTCATCCTACTTGGCAAAGACTTACAACAAGAGAAAGAGGACCCGAGGAAAGCAGAGTTACACTTTTTGATCTTTTGAAAGCAGCATTGAGATCAAGACCAAATTATATCATTGTGGGTGAGATCAGAGGTGCAGAGGGTGCAATTGCTTTTCAAGCCATGCAAACGGGCCATCCAGTCATGGCAACGTTTCACGCCGGCGATATAAAGAAGATGATACAACGTTTTACCGGGCATCCAATAAACGTTCCTGTGACTTTTATAGATAACTTGAATATTGCTCTCTTTCAACAGGCTGTATATGTTAAAGGGAGGTTCTTAAGAAGAGTTCTCAACGTTGTTGAGATTGAGGGCTATTATGAGGAGCTTGGAGGAGTAGCAACAAGGAGTGTGTTTGAATGGGATTCTGTGAGTGATAGACATATATTCAGAGGTATGAACAACTCATATATCCTCGAGAGAAAAATTGCTGAAGTTGCTGGTTATGAAGATCCAAAGGACATTTACAACGAGCTATTTCTAAGAGCCAGGATAATCCAGAGAATGGCAGAACTTGGAATAACCGACTATTGGGATGTCTATAGAGAGATAAAGAACTTCTATGAAAAGGGCATTCAAGGATTAAGCTTTAGATTGTAGGTGAATATGATGGCAAGAGAAAAAGCCAGCATATTTATCCAAGCTGATTTGGATATGAAGAGGTATGCAAGAAAAGTATTATTGCCCAGCATAGCTGGGAGTGTCATTCTTTTCATAGTTTTCTCACTTGTTCCCAGATTTGTTACAATTTCACGGGTAATTCGAATTGCTCTTTATGCGATTCCCATTCTTCCTCTAGTTTACGCAATCATGCACCCTTACTCAATGGCAAGTGGGAAAAAAGTAAAAATAAATTCAAAAATCCCTTATTTTGTAACCTATTTTGCGGTACTTTCCACTAGTGAAGTTGGAAGAAATGAACTTATACACACATTAGCAAAGGAGAAGGTTTTAGAGCCTATTTCAAGAGATATGGAAAAAATCTACCATTTAATAGCAAAGTTTAATCGTGGAATGCCTGAAGCGTTTAGATTTTTGGCTAAGAGAACACCAAGTAAGGTCTTCTCAGACTTTCTAGAGAGACTCGCGTACTCCTTAGATAGTGGTGTAGAGTTAAGAGAATATCTACTCCAAGAGCAGAAAATTGTGATGGATGACTACCAAACATTCTATGAAGGAGCACTTTACGACTTGGACGTCTTTAAGGAAGTTTATAGCTCTCTAATAATTTCTGTAGTATTTATGGTGACCTTTATTATTATAGGGCCGATTATTACTGGGCAAGATCTAGTAACCCTCACAATTTTTACATTTATACTTGTTATGGTTGTGGAAATAGGGGTCTTGATTTTGATAAAACATAAAATGCCAGAAGATAATATATGGGCCCACAATGCAATGAATCCAGAACGAAAAGAGAAATTAATACGAGCTATCCTACTCTCTATCGCTGGAACGGCCATTGTTGGAACCTTATACTTTTTTGTAATAAGAGCAAGATTTGATGTACCAATAGAAATCGCCATTGCTTTGTTTGTGACCCCAATAGCATATATCGGATATGTACTCTCAAAAGAAGAGGAAGACATTCTGATAAAAGATGAGAACTTTCCAGCATTTATGAGAAGCTTAAGTTCGTCTCTAGCAGCAAGCGGAGTATCTATGGCATTAGTTCTGAAATATTTGAGCTCTCACGATTTTGGAAGCCTTACTAAAGATATCCGAAACTTGAACAAAAGAATTTCCCTCAAGATAGACGATACCAAATCATGGAAATACTTCGTCTCAGAGACCGGAAGCTGGCTCATAGATATCTTCTCAGACATCTTTAGAAAGAGCTTACACCTAGGAGCAGACCCCGATTATGTAGGAAAGGTCATTTCTAGTAACTTTGAAAGACTTCTGAGACTTAGAAGAAAAAGAAAACAGAACGTGGCCAGTTTTAAAGGGGTTATCTACGGAGTTACTGGAGCTTTTGCCTTTTCCGTCGCGGCAGCATTTCAAGTTGCAGTTTACATGACCCACCTTTTCTCAAGTGTCCAGCTACAAGGAGAGTTCATTCAAGACATACTTTTTGTCCCAAGCCCAGAAGGACTCCAACTAACAAATTACATCCTTATCTCTATCCTCCTAGTTCATTCCTTAATTTCAGCATTCTCAATAAAAATTGCAGATGGAGGGCACCTAGGAATAGCTCTCTATTATTTTGTTATGCTCACATGGATGTCCGCAATAGGTCTCTATCTTGGGGAGTTCATAATGGGTAAAATGATGACATTTTCAAGTATTTTACTTCCTCTACTGGGGGTGGGAACGTGAAAAAGTTGATCCCTCTCTTATTCTTAATAATTCTACTCCCATATGCAACTGCACATTCCATTATAACAGGATGGATAGAAATACCTTCCAGAGTTGGGATAAAAGAATATCCCTTAGAGATCAGGGATGTTTCACCAACTGAAGGCTCTTTGCTTATTGAACTCAATAATAGAGAATACATTTTGAAACCAGAAGTGTTACTGAACACAAGTTTCTATTCGGTTTACATGAACTCAGTATTCTTAAAAGAAAATGGAGGTTATGCTACTTTTAACATTACTTTCCCATATCTCCTAGAAAATCAAACAGTTCTAGCAGGGGACTATGCCCTTACACTTCTCTCAGTAGAAGAAAATAGAGCAAAAATTAGACTTAGGTATAACGATATTGAAAAAGAACTCATATATAATGGAGGTAAGATAGAATTCAATGGATTGACAGTTCAACTTTCTATAATGCCCCTTCTTTTTGACGGGTATCTTTACAAAGGAGGTACCAAATACTTTCAAGATTGGCGGATAAAATTTGAAGATTATAATATCACTGAAATCAACGGAGAACTCAAAGAATTTGCAAAGATCTCTATTAACAACAAGGAGTACTGGATAGAAGTGGGGGGCACGTTGAAAGCCGAAGGGATTATTGTTGAAACTAAGGAGTTAGTTGGCTCAATGTACCTGAAGACAATAATAAAAATAAATGGAGCTTACGCGTCCCTCTCTATTTCTCCGAGTTTATATAAAGAGCTGGAAGAAGGCAAAGATGCTCAAATAGGGCCTTATATTGTTAAACTCGAAAAAATATTCTCTGATGGCGTCTATATATCCATTAAAAACATGTGTGGAATGACCCTTAAGAGCACGTGGATACGTTTAGGGAAAATTGGAACATTAGTATCATACGGAGGTTTGCATATAGGGGTCACTGAAGTAAGTAACATGGCTACCAAAAAAGTAGCAAAAATAATAGGGTTTTTAGACGAACAAGAAATACCAAAAGTCGGAGAATATGCATTTGCAAATGTTTCTTTCTTAACCCCCTCGAGGGCTCTTCAATTTGAACCATTCAACAGCACTATTGTAATAAAAAACACAGGAGACATTGATTTGAAGTACATTGAAATAATCCCAAAGCTTTCTGAGGAATTCAAAATTATAAGCTCATATCCACTATATATTCCAGAACTTAAAGTAGGAGAAAAGATAGAGTTTAACGTCCGAATAGAACCAAAGAAAGGAGGGTTTCTACAACTAGGAAACATTGAAATCCAGGCAAACGTCCCATACCAACTTTCATGTGATGGTTTTGCTAGAATCTCATTTTCTTCGGAGACCCGTTGGATAAATGTGGAAAATGCAACCCCAAAATATAAACTTGTTCTAAACAGCCAAAATGGCACAGTAGGTAGTAGCACTCAACTTAACCTTACTGTTGTAAACATGGGGAACACTAAAGGGCCATTTACAATAACAATAGCATTTCCAGAACAATCTGCCATAATCGGAGAAAACATAAACCTCCAAGGAAGATTTGTTTATTTTGAAGATTCATTAAACCCCAACGAGAACAAGACGTATTCCTTACTCTTCATCCCTATCCAAGGAGGAGAATTCGAGATACTAGCAGCACTGAAAGAAGGAGAGTACATTATCAAGAATTCCACGATTGCGAAGATCTTTACTATTCCAGCACCCGTAGAAAAAGAGAGCTTTGGGAACTCTACAGGCGAAACTCCTACTTCCACTGCACCAAAAATTATTAAAGAAAACATCACAACGACAGTAACTTACACAAAAGTCCTAAATTCCACAATAACAGTATTTCCAATAAAACAGAAACTTCTTTTTGGTGGAGCTGGATTTGCAGGAGGCATGGCCTTTATACTCCTCCTTGCTTGGATTGCTGCAAAACTTGAAGAAAGGAGTAGGAGGTAAGGGATATGAAAACAGACATTATTTGGGATTCACTAAAGTTTGGAGAGACAGTGCTTTTAGAGCATGATTCCCTGATGTTCCCATACAAAGAGCTTGCTGAGTTAATAGTGTGGAGTAAAAAAAGAGGCTATACACTGGTTATTGAAGATGTCCTCGATACTCTTTACACGTACAAGAGTCAGATGGAACTTGCAGGTATAGACTCCAAAATCTTAGATAATATAAAAGTGCTTAAAACTGGAGGGAGATTAGAAGTAGGGAACGTCATGAGACGGTTTCAGGTTAGTGATATACTATCATTAATAAAAGAATTTGAAATGAACTATGAACATATTCTCTCCCGAATAGAACACGCAACAGTCCCCATAGTTGGACTCGACAAACTGTTTTTACTAGCTGAATCTAAGCTAGAGATCCTAGCCCTAGTAAATACACTTGCTAGATATGCTGGAAGTAGGAAAAGAACTGCCTTTTATTTTATTAACACTGCTGTGCTAATGAATAGCATCCCCTATGTGGTTCCACTATTAGAAGAATTAGCCAGTACTGTGATCAAAATCTATAAAGACGACGAGAAAACTTTCGAAATCATGAAATCTACAAACAATAGAGTATGGAAAGCACTCCAAATGATCAAACAATAACTCTAAAGACTAGAAAGAGTATTAAAACCATCAAAGTCAAGACAATTGTAACTCCTATGCCCTCTTCTTCCCTAAGCCCATAATGGGCTAAAATTGCATTGGCTATTATGGCTGGAGGCATTGTAGCCTCTACAAGAACTGCATAAAATATCTCAGATGGTGCTTTTAAAGTCAAGAAGACAAATATAAATGGAATGAATGTTCTAAACGTGCTAACTTCGAGTAACTTCCTTAATTCAAATTTCTGGAGGTTTACTCGAGACCCAAAGTATATCAAGATAATCGGAATACTCCACCAGCCAACTTGATTCATGACTGTTAAGATAGTAGTAGGCAATTTAATATCTAAAAATACAAAACCAAGAGCCAAAAGGTTGGCACTTGTAGGAGGGAATTTTAACGCTCTTAAGAGACTTTCCTTTAATGAGGCTTTTCCACTAGAGTAGTGAGCCGCCAGAAATGTAGCAAGAGGGATAATTATCAATGTATGGATACTAGCATAAAGTACTACTGGAGTTAGATCATCCAGAAACAAACTAGCTATCGGGAACCCCATGGCCACAGTATTTGGGTATGTGGATAGAATTATCAATGCACCTTTCCACTTGTTGTCTCTTACAAAAAATCTTGCATAAAAGTACGAAGACACCAGGTTTATAGTAATGATCAAAAATACATAAACAAAAACAAGCTTAATCCGTATGAGGTACTCCAAATCCTTTGCCGCAACACTTGAAAAGATATAAAATGTCAAAAGTAGTTGGATGGCGATTTTATTAAGATAAACAAATAGCTTTTCTGATTTTATCACCCTCTTAAGGATAAACCCGATAATGATTAAACCAAGCATTTCGTAAATGTTCATGCTCTGAGATAAGAAATCAAGTTAAAGAATTTTTCGCTTTATACGTAGAGCATCCCTATAAGACTACCCTTTAAGCCATACACTGTCTTCTCCATAATACTCCAACTTTACTACAAAGAGCCTAAAGGGCTCGTTTTTATCATTTACAACCCAATGAATTGTTTTGGGTTTCACTAGATAAATATCACCAGCTCTTGCACTGTATTCTCGTTCTCCTATGCCCAGCCTTGCCTCACCACTTATGATGTAAAAGAGCTCATACTGCCTTTCATGATAGTGCCTAGGAACTTCTTGCTTAGGCTTAATCTCCACTATCTGAGCAAAACTTCCTTCCGGAAGTTCCCCTTCAAAGAGAGGCATTTTCTTGTAACTTCCTCTATCTATAAGTTTTCCAATCTCACCTTTCATTATTTTGTCCCCAAAATTATTCCTGAAGTTAGCTTTAAAAATGCTCCTCCCAACCCTAAAACATGATTATCTTGGGGATCCATGATGGGCATGACGCAGGGGCAGTCCTTCTCAAAGGGAATACAATCTACGCAGTGAATGAAGAAAGACTCAACAGGATTAAGAAATATCGAGGATTTCCTGAGCTTAGCATAAAGAAGGTTATTGAAATGGCCCATGTGCATTCCAATGAGATCGATGCTATAGCCGTTGCTGGACTCTTTAGAAAACATTCTAGACTACTTGAACTTGAAAGAGGATTAAAATCAATATTTGGAGACGGATTCAAAAAGAAGATCCTCTTTGTTGAACACCACTTAGCACATGCTGCTTCAGCTTATTACACTTCTGGATGGAAAGAGGCTCTAGCCCTAAGTATAGATGCTGCCGGAGATGGACTAAGCTCTTCAATATATATCGCCAGAAATGGAGAAATGATTAGAATAGCCCAGAGTACATATCTTGATTCTCTAGGAGATTTTTATGCATCTGTTACTGAGCTTTTGGGTTTCAAACCTATGCGGCACGAAGGAAAAATTATGAGCCTAGCAGCTTATGGAAAACCTACCTATGATCTCGCGAACATAATAGAACTTAATGAACTAAGCTTCGAAAACAAGCTTAAGGTAGTTGGAATCGAAGCCACAAAAAAACTTGCAGAACTTTTTGACTATCCTTTCTCAAGAGCTAGAGAAATTGCCCAGCAAATGAAGAAAGGAAATCTGGAAGGAGAGATACAAAGAAAAGCAATAGAAATAGCAGCAAGTGCCCAAGCCCATCTTGAGAAAATCATCGACGAGCTTGGATTAAAACTTACAACTTACAACTTAAAACTAGCCTATGCTGGTGGTGTTGCTCAAAACGTAAAAGCAAATGCTGTTTTAAGGGAACATTTTCCAGATCTTTGGGTTTTTCCTGCAATGGATGACTCAGGATTGGCATTTGGTGCTGCGGCTTTTATAAAGGCTCAATTTGAGCGATTGGATGGTAAATGGAAACCATTCAAATTAGAACATGTCTATTTAGGCCCAAGTTATAATGAAAATGAAATTGAAGCCTTCCTAAAGAAGAATGACATTAACTTTGAATATCAAGAAGACATCTCAGAATTCGTTGCTGAAATGCTTGTTGAAGGCAAAATCATTGGACTTTTCCAAGGAAAAATGGAGTACGGTCCAAGGGCCTTGGGAAACCGTTCTATTCTTGCAGACCCGAGAAATAAGGAAATCGTCAAGAAGCTTAATGTTGCACTAAACAGAGATGTGTTTCAACCTTTTGCTCCATCGATTCTAGAGGAGAAAATTAAGGAGTATCTCCGAAATCCATACCCAAATAAGTTTATGACAATGAGCTATGAAGCTACTGAAAAAATGAAGCTTGAGGCACCAGCAGTTGTTCATGTGGATGGTACTACACGACCACAAACCCTTATGAAAAAAGACAATCCAACTTATTACGAGATAATAAAACATTTTGAGCAAGAAACAGGAACAGGAATAGTGTTAAACACTAGTTTCAATATGCACGGCGAACCTATAGTGTGCTCACCTAACGATGCTTTAAGAACCTTCTTCAAAGCCAAATTGGATATTCTTATTTTAGAGAACTTTGTTGTCTATCGATGACCTTTTTTATTCATCATTGTCAAATATTTTATGTCGGTAAAATTATAAACATCAAGGAGAAACCCTACTGGTGATGCTCATGGCTCTAAGTGATAGACTAGAGTTAGTAAACCCTTCCGAAATAAGAAAGCTTTTTGATCTTGCACAAGGGATCGAAGGAGTCATTTCTCTAGGAATAGGCGAACCTGATTTTGACACTCCAGCACATATAAAAGAGTACGCAAAGGAAGCCCTTGACAGAGGACTAACTCATTATAGTCCAAATAGTGGGATTCCTGAACTTCGGGAAGCAGTTGCAGAGAAACTCAAAAAGCATAACAAGATTAATGCTGACCCAAAGACTCAAATAATGATAACCGTTGGTACGAATCAGCAAATTTTAATGGGATTGAGCACTTTCTTAAAAGATAATGAAGAAGTCCTCATTCCCTCTCCCATGTTTGTAAGTTATGCTCCTGCCGTTATCCTGGCAGGAGGGAAACCTATTGAGGTTCCTACTTATGAGGAGAACGAATTTCGCCTAAGTGTTGATGAGCTTAAAAAATACATCACACCTAGGACAAGAGCACTCATTATAAACTCCCCAAATAACCCTACAGGTGCAGTTTTAACAAAGAAAGACCTCGAAGAGATAGCAGATTTTGCAGTAGAACATGACTTGATAATACTTAGTGATGAAGTCTATGAGTACTTTGTTTATGATGGAGTGAAAAATTACAGCATGGCCTCCCTTAATGGGATGTTTGAAAGAACAATAACAATGAACGGTTTTTCAAAGACATTTGCCATGACCGGATGGAGACTAGGATTTGTAGCAGCTCCTGAATGGATAATAGAAAAAATGATACGCTTCCAAATGTATAATGCAACCTGCCCAGTGACTTTCATCCAATATGCGGCTGCTAAGGCCCTAAGAGATGAAAGAAGCTGGGAGGCTATTGAAGAAATGCGAAGAGAATACGAAAGACGAAGGAACCTTGTCTGGAAAAGACTCAATGAAATGGGTCTCCCCACAGTAAAACCAAAGGGCGCCTTTTACATCTTTCCAAGAATCAAAGATACTGGGCTGTCAAGCAAAGAATTCAGCGAACTCATGATTAAGGAAGCAAAAGTTGTCCTAGTGCCAGGGAGTGCTTTTGGACAAGCTGGTGAAGGCTATATAAGAATAAGCTATGCCACAGCGTATGAAAAGCTTGAAGAGGCTATGGATAGAATAGAGAAAGTCCTGAAAGATAAAGAGCTCGTTTGAGTTTTCTACATCTTTTTATCGCTTCACTCTCTATTTTAGATATCTCCCATTCTCGTAGGAGACTTCTACCTTCAAGAAAAAGAAAGTGGATAAGCAATCAGTTAGTCATCTGGCTTCATCTATTTCCCTCACTATTTCATTCAAATACAAATGTATAAAACTCAAAAAGTTATTAATGACTAAAAATATCCTTCAAAAATTTTATTAAGTTCAAAATAACAATTTCCTATTTAGAGGTGATAATTTGACCAATTTTGAGGTTGTAATGAAGTCTAATCATGAACTCCCTTCCGATGTTCTGAAACACTTAATTAGTATCCTGGGAAATAGGATCTCCACAAAAGATGTTGATCTTCTCTCATATAGCCGAGATTACTGGCCAATAACCCTTCACTGGATGCTCAAAGGAAAAATTCCTGCACTAGCAAGAGCCATTGTATGGCCTAAGAACACAAAAGAGGTGCAAGAAGTGGTAAAGATAGCATACGAAAATGATATTCCAATATATACTTACGGAGGTGGCTCTGGGGTTCTTGGCGGAGCTATTCCCGAACAAGGGGGAATAGTTGTAGACATGAAAAAAATGCGCTCTATCAAGCTTCATGAGGAAAACTTGTTGGTTGAAGTTGAAGCTGGCACGAATGGCTATTATTTGGAAAAATACCTCAATAAAAAAGGATACACACTTGGTCATTTCCCACAATCTCTTTATCCCTCAACCATCGGTGGATGGATAGCCACTAAAGCAACCGGCCAATTTTCAACAAAATATGGCGGAATAGAAGACATGGTGCTAGGCCTTGAAGCAGTTCTTCCATGGGGAGATGTGGTAACTTTAAAACCTCATGTAAGAAGTGCGACAGGACCTGACTTGAAGACACTTTTTATTGGTAGTGAGGGAATTCTTGGAATAATCACAAAAGCTTGGCTTAAAATATGGCCTTATCCCGAAAAGAGAATACTGCTATCCTTTGCCTCAGAAACTCTTGAAGAAGCTCTCGACTCAGTGAACCGCATACTTAAAAGAGGCGCAAGACCAGCAGTTGTAAGGATATACGACGTTGTTGAGACTAAAAGACACTTTTACAAATTCGACGAAGTCTATGGAAAGATAGCTACCATTATCATACTTGAAGGAGATTCAAAACTTGTTGAAGCAGAAAAACAGATAATTGAAGAGGAGTTTAAAGGAAAGGCCCTTGGAGAAGACCTTGTAAAACACTGGTTAGAAACCCGATTTAACGTAAAAGAGGCTTCAGAGTTCGCACCACTAGGGGTTGTGTTTGACACCATTGAAGTCTCTATTCACTGGAATAAAGCCATAAAACTGTATAGATCCCTGATTAACGTTATGCGTTCTGTAAAGGGAACACTCTTTGCCTCTGCCCATGCTTCTCACTTTTATCCTCAAGGAGTGTGCTTTTATTTCACCTTTGCAGGGATTCCCAAGGGAGATCCTACGGAGTACTACAACAAAGTATGGGATGCTGCTATGAAAACCACTCTTGAAGTGGGCGGAGCAATAAGCCACCATCATGGAATAGGGAGACAACGAGGTAAATGGCTCAAAGAAGATCTTGGACCTGCTTTTGAAGTACTGAAGAGAGTAAAGAATGCTCTTGATGAGAAAAAGATTATGAATCCCAGAAACATGGAGGTATGAAAATGCCCAGAAAGTGGGACTGGCTGAAAGATGAGATCAAGGGCTTTGAACTGATCAGAAGTGCTCCATTGATCTTTAAATTCATAAGTGGAAAGTTAAAAGGGCCAGATGATCTTGTAAAATGTGCTCTCTGTCCCAACATGTGCCGGCATGCATGTCCAATCAGCATAGTTGATGGAAAGGAAACCACATCTCCCGCTGGAAAAGCCAGAATAGCGTTCTTTATACGTGACGGAAAACTAGAGTTGAACTTGGAAAATATTGAGCCGCTTTATACGTGCCTCTCATGCGACGCATGCAGTCAGTGGTGCCCATTCGAGTTCTCTGTATCGAATTTAACAAGACCCATTAAAGAAGAGGCCGTCAAAAAAGGGATAACTTTTAAAGAATTTAGTGAAGTCTTTAAAAATCTTGAAGAATATGGATACGTCTATGGAGAACCTAGGGACAAAGAAATGGTAAAAGAGGGTAATATCCTTTATTTAAGGGGGTGTACTATCAGGGAAAAATATCCCGAAGTCGAAAAGAAAGCTTCTAAAGTTCTTGAGAGTTTGGGATATCAACCCTTTACAACAAGCGAAAAGTGTTGTGGAATCCCTGCATATAATCTTGGAAATATTGCACTCTTCAAAAAGCTTGCAAAAGAGCAAGCTGAAATAATAAACTCTTCTGGAGCAGATGTTGTGGTAACTTCTTGCCCCTCATGTGCCTACGCTTATCGGATGCTTTACCCAAAATACGGTATAAAGATTAATCCAAAGATCTTCCATATTACAGAATTCCTCGAGGGGAAAATTAAGGGACTAAAAGCCAAAGGAACTGTAACGTTTCATGATCCATGCAAACTAGCCATAGGGCTTAAAAGACCCGAACTTCTTGAAAAACTTCTATTAAGCATAGAAGGTCTTGAAGTCAAATCTCCTAGAAGAAAAGGAAAGGAGACTTTCTGTTGCGGATATGGAGGAAGTGCGATACCACGCTTAAACGCACAGTTGGCAGACGAAATATCAAACGAACGTCTTAAAGAGCTTAAAGAAGAAGCTGACGTTATAGTAACTGCTTGTCCTACATGTAAACTCGCTTTTGAATCTAATTATGGAAAAGCTCTTGATATAGTGGAGCTTCTGTACGATGTTTTGAGGGGGTAAAAATGTCCTCCCTCGAGTCAAAAGTGGCTAAAATATTGAAAAGATACCCATACGACATAACATTTGAAATAAAAGACAAAATCGTCTTTCTTTACGGGAATGTGGAAAAATACGAAGAATGGGTTGAAATAGGTCTGAGAATCGGAAAAATCAAAGGTGTTGATGGAGTAGTAAACAAAATAAAGTGGAGAGGTTTCCCAGAGGACAGATTTAAAGAAAAAGAAGAGAGAAGAAAAAAATTGTTTGAAAAGAACAGGGGGAAAGTAATCGGCGAATACGACGTCATCATAATTGGTGGTGGGATTATAGGCACCGCCATTGCTAGAGAGCTATCTAGATATGATATTAAGATAGCACTTCTAGAAAAAGCGTCTGATATTGCCACTGGTGCATCTAAAGCAAACAACGGTATGATACATCCTGGAGTTGCACCCCCTAGGAATACTCTAAAACGGAAGTTAAACATCAGAGGAAACGCTATGTATGATAAATGGGCAGAAGAATTGGGCTTTAAATTCAAGCGTGTTGGTAGTCTATGGCTAATAACACCAAGAACACTTGTTAGATACAAAAAATATCTACCTGGCCCTCTCTACAAGGTAGTCCTCAAATATATATTTCCATGGGTTGTTAAATTCAAAGGCATGAGAAACGGTGTGAAAGGGATTAAGATACTCCAAGACAAAGAAATTTTTAGACTAGAACCTTATGTGACTAAAGACACTCTAGCTGCAGTGTATGTTCCTTCCACAGGCATAGTAGACCCTTATGAAGTCACAATAGCACTGGCTGAAAATGCCAAAGAAAATGGTGTTGAAATCCACCTGAGAACAGAAGTTGTTGGTTTCTTAAAGGAGAAAAATGCCATAAAAGGCGTAGTTACAAATAAAGGTGTTTTTTTGTGTAAATACGTTGTTAATGCTGCTGGAGTATATGCTGACGAGATAGCAGAACTAGCTGGGGCAAGAGAATATACTATACATCCACGAAAAGGCGTTGAATTGATGTTTCACAAAGATACTGGAGAACTTATCCATCATTGTCTATCGGAACTAGTTTTTCCGTCTCATCCCACGAGTAAGGGTGGTGGACTAAACCCCACAATACATGGAAACGTCATGTGGGGACCAACTGCAGTTGAAGTTCCAGATAAAGAGGACACTTCAGTAAAAAGAGAGGAAATAGAGTTTGTTCTAAAGAGATATTCTACAATAATCCCCAACTTTCCCAGAGAGCAAATGATAAGATACTTTGCCGGTGTAAGAGCTCCCACATTTACAGAGGATTTTATAATTAGACCTGCAAAATGGGTGAAAAACTTCCTTCATGTTGCGGGAATACAATCTCCCGGCCTTGCATCAGCGCCAGCAATAGCAGAGTATGCAATAGAGAAACTCAAAGCAATGGGATTAGAATTGAAAGAGAATCCACGCTTTAACCCAAGGAGGAGCCCAATTCCAACAACTGCAGAAATGAGCATAGAGGAATTAGACAAACGAATAATGGAAAATCCAAAGTGGGGAAATATCGTCTGTACATGTGAGCTTGTCTCAGAAGCAGAGATTATTGAAGCTATCAACCGAGGAGCTTACACACTAGATGCCATTAAAAGACGGACACGAGCAGGAATGGGTACTTGTCAAGGGAGTTACTGTACACTAAAAATAGCTGAAATTCTCTCCAGAGAACTTGGAGTTCCACTAAATGACATACTCAAGGAAGAAGCCAAGCTCTTTAATGGACCAGTAAGAGGTGAGGCCCCTTGAAAGCCTATAACTATGACGTTGTTGTAATTGGTGGTGGCCCATCAGGCCTCGCCGCAGCTACAAAGCTTGCTGAAAAGGGATACAAAGTCTCACTCATAGAAAGAAAAGACGAACTGGGAGGAATCCTAGATCAATGCATTCATGATGGGTTCGGAACCAAGCTCTTCAATAAAGCCCTTTCAGGACCTGAATTCGCAAGCTTTTTCATAAACAAAGCAGAGTCACTTGGAATTGACATACATCTAAACACGTACGTAAAGAACGTTGAAATCAAAGAAAACGAGAAAGAGATAGTGGCTATAAGTCCACAAGGTGTCAAAAACATAAAAACAAAAGCAATAGTGTATGCGGTAGGATGTAGGGAGAGACATCAATTTGAAATAAAAATTGGTGGCACTAGGCCTGCAGGTGTATACACAGCCGGAATGGTGCAACGACTTATCAATCTTTATGGGATCCTTCCTGGAAAGAACATACTCATAGTGGGTGGTGGAGATGTGGGGATGATCGTCGCAAGGCATCTTTATCTTGAAGGAGCAGAAAACCTCCTTATTGTATTTCCCGAAAAACGATTTGCTGGATTACCAAGAAATGTACAACAATGTGTTTTAGATTTTGGAATTCCATATCGGCCCCAGACAGTAGTAAAAGAGATAATTGGAAAAGAAAGGGTTGAAGGGGCTATTCTGGTTAGAGTAGACGAAAGATGGAAACCCATACCCGGAACTGAGGAACTTTATCCCTGTGACACAATCATTCTCTCTGTAGGCCTTATTCCTTATTCATTAAAACTCAAGAAAATCGGAGCAAAAATAGATCCAAAAACTAAAGGACCCGAAATAAACGAGTTCTTTGAAACCACAATTGAAGGGGTATTTGCAGTTGGGAACCTTGTTCAAATATTTGATTATGTAGATGACGCAGTTGAAAGTGCACTAATAGCTGCCAATGGAGTTGAAAAGTATCTAAACCAAGAACCAAAGGAAAAAACCGTAGAATTCGTTCCTGGCAAATACATTAGAGCCCTTATCCCACACAGAATCGAGTGGAAAGACGATAGAAATATTATAGCATTTTTCCGAGTAAATACAGAAAAAGAAAACGCCTATATAGAACTAAGAGATGAGAATGGTAACTTGCTCAAGAGATACTTCCGGAGATACATAAGGCCTTCTACACTTGAGAGAATAGAAATCCCAAGAGAGCTAATACAAGACAAAAGGCAGGTGACCCTAAATGTCTCAGAAGACTGAGATTTTATGTATAAAATGTCCAAAAGGGTGTCTTCTGAGAATAACTATTGGAACCAACGAAGTAAAAGTAGAGGGTAATGAATGTCCATTAGGAGAGAGATATGGAATAGAGGAGATTAAAAATCCAAAAAGAATCGTTACATCAACTGTTAGAATATTAAATGCCAGATATCCTCGTTTACCAGTTAGAACGTCTGAACCAGTCCCCAAAGAAAAGATAAAGGAAGTTATAAACAATCTTAAGAATGTAGTAGTTAAGGCCCCCGTGAAAAAAGGGCAAATTATTGTTAAGAACGTAGCTAATACGGGTGTTGATATTATAGCTGAGAGGGATATGGAGAGGGTTTAGATGGAGTATTTTCTTGTTTTAGATGTTGGAACAACTAATGTGAAAGCATTAGCCTTTTCAGACGGAAAACTAATAGCTAACTTCGAGAAACGCCTAAAACCTCACTACCCAAAACCTGGATGGGTAGAAGAAGATCCAAAGGAAGTTATTAAGATTGTGTACAAGCTTTTAGACAAAGCTGAAGAAAAACTTGGAAATCCTCTCGGAGTAGCACTCACCAACCAGAGAAGCAGTACTGTCTTATGGGATAAAAATACCGGTGAACCACTTTACAACATGATTACATGGCAAGATACTAGAACCGAGGCAATCATTGAAGAGTTTTCCTCTAAGTTCCTCGTTAAATTAGGAAATGCCCTTGGGAAGGTTCTTGGTCTCCTTTCCAAACCCCTACCATTCATAAAGAATACAAAAAAAGGAGCATATATAATTACACTGGCATACGTAAAGTTTGGCACCACTCACTCGTCAATGCATCTTCGATGGCTCATAGACAATATAGCGGAAGTAAAACTGGCAATTGAGAATGGAACCGCTCTTTTTGGTACTGTTGACTCTTGGATCGCATGGAACTTAACTGGAAAACAAGTAACAGACTGTACAAATGCAAGTGCCACCGGCCTCTTTGATCCTTTTTACTTAAAATGGAGTGATAATATTGCCAAAATCGTTGGCATCCCCCAAGGTATTCTTCCTAGTGTTGTGACAAATGACACTCCAATTGGAGAGATTAGGGACTATGGAATTCCTCTATTGACAATGATCGCAGATCAACAAGCTTCTCTGTATATGGCAGGAGTCTCAAAAGGAACCACAAAAATGACAAATGGGACTGGAACATTCATAGATATAAACGTTGGAGAAAAACCCTTGCCTGGAGCAACAGGCCTTTATCCAATGATAGCTCTAGGAACTAGAAAAAAAGTTCTCTATCTCCTCGAGGGTTCAGTGATAACATCTGGGTCTGCAATAGACTGGCTTATGAATCTAGGAGTACTAAAAGACTATTCCGATATTCCTAAGGCCTTTGATCAAAGTGAAGATGAAATTATTGTCATTCCCGCTCTCTCAGGGCTTGGAACCCCTTATGTTAAACCAAATGTAAAAGGAGCAATTTTTGAACTTACACGAGGGACAAAAAAGGAGGATCTCATCTGCGGAATGATAAAAGGGATAGCAATGAGATGCTCTGAAGTAATTGAGCACATAGAAAAAAATTCCCAAATAAATATTCATCCGATACTAGCTGATGGTGGACTCTCGATAAGTGATGAATTCCTTCAGGCCGTGGCTGATTTCTCCTCAAAACAAATTTTACGGCCATTATATCTCAATGGATCAGCCTATGGAGCCTACATGCTTGCAAATGCTGTTTACTTTAAAAAAGACATAATAAAATCTTGGAAAACTCCCCCCATTGAAAAAACATTTTTACCAAGAAAGCAAAAAATGGAATTTAAAGAGAACTGGAAGAAAAAAGTGAAGAAGTTGATTGAAGCTTCTTAGGCAACCTTTATATTTCTCCCCAGTGACTCAATAAGGGGATGAAAGATGCTTCCAGGAAAAGTTCCTCCAGAAGTTCTTGAGAAAATCGTGTTTGGCTTTTTAGGAGCCAAAGACGAGAGAGTAATACTTAAATCAGGGGTAGGTATTGATGCTGCTGCAATTGACTTTGGTGAGAATGTTTTAGTTGCCTCAAGTGACCCAATAACTGGAGCGGAGAAACACATAGGCTTTTATGCAATTCACGTAAATGCAAATGACGTTGCAACTTTTGGGGCAAAACCAAAATGGTTCCTCGCAACTATTCTCCTTCCCGAAAACTCCGATGAAACATTACTTAAAGAAATCATGGAAGATATGCACGAAAATGCGAAGAAACTTGGAGTTTCTATAGTAGGAGGTCATACAGAGGTAACAATTGGGCTAAACAGACCAATAGTGATAGGAACAATGCTTGGAGAAGTTAAAAAGGAAAAACTCGTCAGGTCAAATGGTGCTAAGCCAGGAGACATGATAATTCTAACTAAGGGAGCCGGGATTGAAGGAACAGCAATCATAGCAAGCGAACATGAAGAAAAACTAAAAAACGCTTTTGGTAAAGAGCTTGTTAAAAGCGCAAAAGAATTTTTAGAAAAAATCAGCGTTGTGGAAGAAGCGCTCATTGCTGCTGAAATAGGGGTAAATGCTATGCATGATCCAACAGAAGGTGGGATAGCAAACGGATTTCATGAGATGGCAGATGCTGCTGGGTTGGGCTTTAGGGTTTATTATGAAAAAATCCCGATAGCTAGCGAAACAAAGAAAATATGTGAGTATTTTAACTTAGATCCTCTGGCTCTTATAAGCTCAGGCTCACTTTTAATAGCTGCTTCTAGAGAGAATGCAGACATTATAGTTAGAGCAATAAAAGAAAAAGGAATAGAAGCTGCAATAATCGGCGAATTCTTAAGAAACAACGAAACCAAAGTTATTGTGAAAGACGGGAAAGAATTCCCCCTAAAAAGGCCTGAAAGTGATGAACTTTGGAAGATTTTTTAAGTTCTCTTTTCTATTATCTATGGTGGTTACATGGCCGATGTTGAAATGGCTAAAACGCTCATAAAAGTTGGAGGAATATTAAGTTTTATAGAGCCATTTCTTATAGCATTTATGCTTCTGTTAACTGTGATAGGAGTATTATTTGCAGTCCCCTTTGCCATCCTTGGCTTTTGGATATATAACAGGGCAAACGAGTGCATTGAACTAATCGAAAATGGAGAGTACAAAAAAGCAAAAGACAAGCTTTTGATCCCAGCTATAATTGCCCTCATTTTAACCAGTCGAGTTGGTGGAATATTAATGCTCCTTGGTTTGGTGTTGCTACCCTCCGAAGAGTCTACTTCAACCTTCTAATCTTTCCTCCTTTTATATCTATACGACCTTCTTTTTCCAAGAGCCTGAGGATTTCTTCAAGGGCTTTTGTATTCACTACGTTTATTATCATTGTTCCTTTTTCAGTTGGAATTTCCATAGGCATTGCTTTGAGAAAACTTGCAACTAAGTCCTCTTTTGGAATTTTCTCATTATTAATGACGGTTAATATTTCATTTGAAACTATTCCTTGAGAGATAGCTGCAAAATAAGTTCCCATTACCATATCTTCTTCAAAGTACTTCGCTGCTATATGAAAAGCCCTGTTGATTTTGTCTATTTCCACTTCCTTTATTTCTATTTCATACTCTGGAAGCAAATCTACAAAAGCAAACTGCTTTGCTATCTTTTCAATACTCTCCAAATCCTTTGCAAGTTGATATGGGAAACGGAACTGGAACTTAAGCCTTGTAACATCTACATCCTCTTTAAGCTTGGCCTTCTCCCCCTCAACAGCAATAGCCCCATTTTTAAAAAGCTGATCTAAGACATCGCCCATCCAATATCCTTCTTGGAGAAGATGATTTATACTTTCACCCTCTTTAAGATGTTCAAGAGCGTGATTAATTTGTTCTTTAAAGTTTAAAAAGCCCTGAAGGAGAACTTCCTTTTCTTCTCCTTGAAAAGAGTTTATAGTAGTACTGATCTCGTCAAGAGTTCCCTCAAGCATATACCCAAGTCTTTCTTTGACCATAAACTTTATTCTCTCTTTTCTAAGCTCATTCAAAAATGCTTCCTTCACAACTTCATTTTTTGTGACCAATCTCATAAAACTCACCAGATGGAAAAGGCTAAAAGACATTTATAGTCTTTTTGTATTAGGTGGGACAATGAGTGAAGAAAAACCTCTCCTACTTGACAAGACACTTGAGAAATGGAAGGGAAAAAGAGTTGCTCTTGCAGTTAGTGGAGACCATTCTTTCACTGGAACTCTAGAAGAGTTTGATGAAGAAGTCATTGTGCTTGAAAACGTCGCAGATGTTGTTGGAAACAGAGGAAAATCCTTAATAGTTAAGATAGATGATATCAACTGGATAATGCTTCTAGAGTGATTAAAATGAAGGCCATAGCTTTTATAGGTTTTAAAAAGAGTGGGAAGACCTCCGCAGTAGAAAAAGTTGCAAATGAACTCAAGAACAGAGGATACAAAATAGCAATAGCCAAGAGCATGCACACTAATTTTGATAACAAGAACACAGACACATGGAAATTTAAACAGGTAGCAGATTACGTCATCGTTAAAGCCCAGGAAACTGACGCTTTACTTTTTGAGGCTAAAGATATAAATGCATTATTTTCAATAATTCCCGAAGTGGATTTCCTTCTTCTTGAGGGATTTAAAACAGTCAAACACATGCCAAAAATAATATGTGCAAAAAGTGAAGAAGAAGTAGATGCTCTCAATGATGGCCTAGCAATTGCAATTAGTGGAATCGTAGCAAATAACAAAATACACCAAATAAAGGGATTACCTGTGATAAATGCTCTTGAAAACCCCGAGAAACTAGCTGATTTAATCGAAGAAAAAGCATTTATGTTGCCAAACATTGATTGTAGAATGTGTGGTCTCACTTGCTATGAAATGGCAAAATTAATTATCAGAGGAGAGAAAAGCATCAAGGACTGTGTCGTCATAAGCTCAAAGCCTCAAGTAGTAGTGAAAGTTGATGGAAAAGAGCTCCCAATGAAAGATTGGGTTCAAGAGCTGGTAAAAAAGACCATCGAAGGTATGCTCTCAGCTATGAAAGGGTATAAAGAAGGGCGAAAAATTGAGATTACAATAAATAACGAGTGATTCAATCCAGAACCACTACTCTAATCTCTTTAATTTCTCCGTCCTTTAAAAGGAATGCTCCATAAGTTCCAAGAGTGCTGACTATTAACCATACATTTCTCCATAAATTCATTCCTTTTAGATCCTTGCCAGAGGGATAATGAGGACAATTAACATGAGAATGGAAAATTCCAATTATCTCTAACTCTTCCTTTTCAGCTTTTTGAAAAACTTCTAAAGTTTCCAGTGGATCTACTTCAAATTCTACTGGAGAATCTAACTTATTTTTCGTGAAAACTATTTCCTCTACGAAAAATCCGTCTTCGCGTTCTTGTCCGAGTAAAAAACCACATATTTCAACTTTGCTTTCTTTTGCCCTCTGAAGTATTTCGTACAGATGTACGCTTTTTATATAAAGGAACCTCATAACAGATTTTTTGCCTTTGTTGTTTAAACATTTTTTGTTCATCGATGTATTTTTTTGTGCAGAAAGGCTTATAAAAATGTTTACAAACATCAAGATTTAGGCCTAATGTACTACTACTGAGGGTGATATGTGGGGGGTGAAGAAATGCTTGCAAGAATAGTTTACTACAAACTAAATTCAATCCCCGAAGAGGAAATAATAGCTGTTAATAAAATTGAAAAAGCCATTAAAATAGCTGAGAAAAAGTTAGGGAACGATATAGTGGGATTTGAAATCGAGATAATCTGATCACGATCGCCTTCTTCTCCCCTTTTATTTTATATGCAAGCTCTTGTCATAACCCCATTCATAAAGATATCCCATTCTTTTAAGCTTTCCAGCATGATATTCATAGATTAATGGCACCCCAGTAGGAATATTAAGTTTCAAAACCTCTTCCTTACTTAATCCCTCAATATGCATAACTATTGAGCGCAAACTGTTTCCGTGAGCTGAAACAAGGACATTTTTGCCCCTCTCAAGCTCCGGTATTATCTTTTCCTTAAAATATGGAATGGTTCTCTTGGCAGTGTCTTTAAGACTTTCTCCACCGGGTGGAGCAATGTCATAGCTTCGCCTCCATAAAAGCACTTGTTCTTCCCCATAAATCTTTTTGGCCTTATCCTTGTTTAACCCTTGAAGTTGCCCATAATATCGCTCATTCAAATGCCATGACTTATATGTAGGCACATACCTTTCCCCATCTTCTCCATAAATTAAACCCCATTCTTTCATCATTCCATTTTCATGCTCTATCTTTGGAATTCCAGAACAGTTTTTACTCATTACAAGCATTGCTGTTTGGATTGCACGGACAAGTTCAGAAGTAAAAATCACATCAATTCGCCAATGCTTAAGAAGATCCCCAGCATTCAAGGCCTCTTCTACGCCTTTCTCACTTAGAGGAACATCTACCCATCCAGTGAAGAGGTTTAACTTATTCCAAAGGCTCTCACCATGTCTTATTAGTATGAGGTTGCTCATTAGGTCCACCTAAAATTTCTCGGCACTTGAATATAAATCCTTTTCTGCTCAAAAGTGAACAGTATTCTATTGTATCTTGACCATTGAAACTATCAGTGACAATACATTTAGAGAAGATTAAAGCTATATAAAACAAAGACCCAATACAATTTGGGTTTGGAAAGTGAGGTGAGATCCCATGGAAAAAAAGCTGTATAGAAGCAGAAAAAATAGAATGTTATTTGGAGTTTGTGGTGGACTAGCAGAATATTTTAACGTCGATCCTACTCTTGTAAGGATACTATTTATAATACTACTCATAGGAAGTGTAGGGACGGCGGTTTTGTTATATCTTCTCCTGGCGGTTGTAATGCCCGAGGAGCCTAAGAAAGGAGGTGAAGAAATTGGAAAAGAAATTAAAGAGGAGTAAGAAAAACAAGGTATTTTTAGGAGTTTTAGGTGGCATTGCTGAATATCTTGAAGTGGATCCCACAATAATAAGGATATTATTTATCCTTTTATGTCTCGTGGAACCAGTGTTCATCTTAGCATACTTCCTAATGGCTATAGTTATGCCCGAAGAGGAAGAAATAGTTACTGCAGAAAAGATCCCTCAAAAATTTGAAAAGATAGTTGAAGAGACTGGAGAAAAAGTGGAAGAACTCGCCAAGAAAGCTCCAAAAATTGAGAAAAAAGACGATACAAAACTCTTTGGAATAGCTCTTGTCATCCTAGGAACTGCATTACTCTTAAAAGAATTTATCCCAATTCCCTTCTTAGGTCTTAGAGAAATCGTTGCCGTGCTTATCTTGCTCCTTGGACTATACTTGGTGGCGAGGGGATAAAAATGAAAAGACTTCTTGGTGTATTTTTAGTATTTTTCGGCCTCTTAATACTTTTAAGAAGTTTCCAACCCCAGTTCTATAACTACCTCCTACCTTATGCACCATATATCAAACAAACATTCTGGGGGGTCACATTACTTATCGCTGGTCTTTACATCCTAATAAAAAACCGAAATGCAAGAACTATCTTGGGAGTCGTGTTTATCCTTTACCTCGCCCTCTACCTTGTAACCC
Organism: Thermococcus sp. EP1; assembly: GCF_001317345.1. Taxonomy (NCBI): domain Archaea; kingdom Methanobacteriati; phylum Methanobacteriota; class Thermococci; order Thermococcales; family Thermococcaceae; genus Thermococcus; species Thermococcus sp. EP1. The sequence continues at coordinate 39,932 of NZ_JXCG01000006.1, forward strand.
CTGAGACAAGTTTCAGATGGTACTTCTCCTTCAGAGAGGCTGGAGATGTTAAAGAACTTGGAGAGTTCCAGGCATCCAAGATAGATATAGAGAACATCGCCGCAGAGATCAGCATCGTGAGAGTGTCTGGTGATGGTATAAAAGTCCTCAGCAATTTGCCATTAAGGATAAACGAAGGGGACGTTTTAGAGATAAGTTGTTCTGGATGTCCTGAGTACAGAAATGGCAAACTTTTCATTAAAGTTGGTGAAGAAGCAGAAATTAATTCCCTAACTTTAAGAAACACCGTGGGAGACGTAGACATCAACATAGATGACGTTACCTCAATCACTATAGAAAATGTTATTGGAGACTTTAAAATCTCAGGGTCATTTAGCAGTCTTACAACAGCCAACTTTGTAGGGGAAATGGAAATAAGCCTAGAAAGATGCCCCGATATTGAAATCGAGGAGTATTGCTCTCAAATTGGCATATACAGAGGAAGCGGTGAAGTCACTCTCTACATACCAGACAATATCAAGGTAGCGCCAGAAATTGAAGGGTCTTTAACATCGATCACCATAGATAAGGGGTTTGAAGTTGGAGAAAAGACTTTAAAATTAACAGCCAAGAACTTTGTAGGCAAAATAATTGTGGAATGATGTACCATGGAAACATGGGAGGTTGTTAAAGCCTTTACCATAGGACCGTTACTAGAAGTAGCAATACCTAAACCAGGAAATGTAAATAGGTATAAAGACTTTGAAGACCTTACATTTTATCATTTTCTTTTTGCCAATACAGCAGTTATGGATGTGTTTTTCGAGGCTGCAGAAAGAGGAAAACAAATTAAAAATAAAGAACTCTTACCCCGAGATGCAAGGCTTGGGGAACTCATAAAAAAAGCTGTTGAAAACTCCAAGAGAATCCAGGACTCCAATCCAAACTTTGGCATCATAACTTTAGCAGTCCCCTTAATCATCGGTCTTACATGGAGTGGAGACATTAATTCCGCTAGAGAAAAAACTAAGCTCTTAATACACTCCTCAACTCCCCAAGATACTATCGAGTTCTACAGAGCAATAAGGATTGCAAATCCAAAAGGAATTAAAAAGGGAGTAGAATACGATGTGTATGACGACTCCTCATTTGACGCAATTGTGAAAGATGAAGTAAACTTGTGGAAACTTGCCGAAATCTCAAGCAAAAGAGAGTTGATATTCAAAGAATGGCTAAATGGGTATGAACTTAGCTATTCTACCTTTGAAAAGCTCAAACAACTTACCTCCTCACTTCCTCTTGAAAAAGCTGCCTTACGAGCATTTCTAGAACTTTTAGCAACTAAGGTGGACACACTTATAATAAGAAAAGCAGGTATTGAAGAAGCTATTCTTGTCCAAGAGACTGCTAAAAGAGCATTGAATGGGAAAGTCACCTTCCAAGAACTTGATAGCTTTCTGAGAGAAAAGAAAGATCTAAGAAACCCCGGAAGTCTGGCGGACATTATGGCTATTGCTCTAAGTATGCTCGTTCTAAGTGGATACAAACTCAATCTTTGATTATCTTAACTCTTTTAGCCCCCCCAAGACCAAGGCCTAAAACCTTTGAATCGATAACGACAGCGTCTTTTCCGAGCTCTTCAACCACCCTTATTGGAAGTCCAGAAATCTCTGAGACTGTATCTTCCCCTCCAAATTCTGCATTAACTTGATTTTTCAGGAATTCGTATGCCTCTTTCCCAAATAAAACAATATCTGGCTCAAACCCTTCCATCTTAAGTTCATTGGCCTTTTCTTCAACGCCACTTAAAACCCTAATAAGTTCTCCCCTCATCAAACCCACCATATAAAATTTAGAAAAGAGAGCCTTAAACTTTTTCCCTAATAATCTCGTAAGAATAAGTTACCTCAGTACCACTTAATTTCAAATGAGCACCCACAGAACAGTATTTTGTTTGACTGAGGTCTATTGCTCTTTTAGCTTTTTCCTCGTTCACGTCTCCATAGATTTTATAATGGAGATGGACTTTTGTGTAGATTCTAGGGTACTCATCTCTCCTTTCACCAGTTATTTCGACTTCTAGACCTTCTATGGGCTCCCGCATTTTTTGCAATATCATTACTACATCTATTGAGGTACATCCAGCAACACTAAGAAGGAGAGTCTTCATTGGAGAGATACCACTTTCTCCAAAAATTATTTTCCCACCCTCCTCTGTTAGAGCTTCGAACTTCTTATCCTCAATCCATTTGACGACTCCTTTCATAGGACCACCTAACCAAAATAGGGAGAATTTTTTAAATCTCTTTTGTGAACCTTAAGTTATGTATATTAGAGCTTTTGACCCATGGAAATCCAAGCTCTGCACATGTCCCCCTAAGTACACTCTCAATATATATACTGGATGCGATCACGCGTGCGTTTACTGTTATATAACCTCCTACATTCCCAAAGCCTTTAAAGTGAGGATAAAGGAGAATCTTTTCCTATATCTAGAAAGAGAACTTAGAAGCTTCGACAAACGCTTTATAATAGCCTTGTCATATTCCTCTGATCCATACCCTACAATAGATAAAGAGCTTGAAATAACCCGAAAAGTTCTCAAACTCTTACAAAGATACAATGTCAGATGTTTAATCCTCACCAAGTCGGATTTGTTTGAACGAGACTTGGATATACTAAAAGACCTAAAGTGTGCCGTGGGAATCACTGTGACCACGGTAGACAAGAAAAAAGCCAAGTTATTGGAGCCAAATGCTCCTTCTCCATCGGAGAGAATTAAAGCCCTAAAACAGGCAAAAGAAGAAGGAATTCCCATCTACGCCAGAATTGATCCTATAATACCATTCTACACCTGGAAAGATTTTGATAAGACTCTTAAAGCCTTGAACTTTGTGTCCCATATTACCGTTTCTACTCTAAAACTGCGCCCAGATTCATGGAAGAGAATGGAGGCAAAATTCCCCACATTAATGGAAAGACTTTCCCCTCTTTATAAAAAGGGAGAAAAAATTGCTGGATACTACTATCTACCTAAAGAAATAAGGTTCAAGATTCTTAGAGAGGCCCGAGAAAAGATTGAAGGAATGGGTATAACGTTTGGTTCTTGCCGAGAGGGATACTATTCCTACCCAAGCTGCGATGGCTCCCATTTGGTACCCCCATGAACTACCACTCAAACTATGATAATCCAAAATCTTGCTAGCGGGAAGTTTTAGGTATTGTTAAGGCCTTTATTTGAAAGACTATTGGATTAAAGCCATGTTCAATGCTTTTAAGGATCACAATATTTTCATAGAACTCACCCTTTTCAAAAAACCCCTTACTCAAAATTACGTAATCACTCACACCAACAAGCCAAGAATGAAGGCCCTCTGGAATGACATCCCTGTTAACTAGCATAATTGTATAAAACTCTCTACCTTCTTGGATAAGCCTTTCTGTATGAGACATGTACATAGAAATCATGTTCTTTATAAAATTCCCTCCAAAATGTTCATACAGAGCATCCAACGTTGCAAACATTGCAACAACCCTTTTATCTTGAAAGTTGTACTTGCGACCAAGTTTTCTCATGATGTTCTTATATTTCGGAGAAAATGTTTCCTCGTCAAACTCAACAAAAGGGTACACGAAGGTATGATCCACCAAAGGCTCTTTAAACCCATTAATTACTGCAATACTTCCCTTATCTCCATGTTCAAGTAGATTCAAACCAACTGAACTTGCCCTATACACAAGCTTTCTAAAGGGTACTGTAAAATTGGCTATTATTCCAAATCCCCCATTTTCCAATTCTTGCTTCAGAAAGTTCATTCCGATTTTCCATCCTAAGCTGTACTGGCCATAAGAGACTAATACCATACCTCCTGGGATAATCTCACCCAGATATGCTCTTATTTCATCCATAGGATACCACCTATAGTAATTTACCTAATCCATGAATCTTTTTTAATTTTTGGCAGATGGTTGTGAGAACATTAAGATATGAATCTGAAGTAGTCTATGATCCCTCCACATTTGATGCCAAAATCCCAGAAAGAAATCTAAAACAAGTAAAATTTTCAGAGTAGGAAAACTCAAATGACGAATGTCTTTAAAAATATTTAGAAAGAAGGAAAAAGCCTCTATATCTCCGTTAAGTTCTACAACCATATTTCCCTAACTAACTTTCTTCAGCATCCCACAAAGCTAACCCGCTTTCTTTAGGCTTCCTCTCCAATAATTCTCCTAGCAACTCTTGAATAAACACCTCTGCCACGAAAACTTCGCCTTCTACTAAATGACCACCAAGCATCTTCCCTTCTTTGTCCCCTAGGCTTACGTGAATATGGGCAAAAGGCTCATCATCTTTGAGACTTATGTTCCCCAAAGCGGAAATAAGTTCATAAGTCCCCTTGAGCTCAATAACTTTGTATTGTTTCTTATCCTCTTCGAAATATCCAATTTTAGGATCTCTTAGAGTGCCTATCACACTAACAGTGCCAATTAGCACATTGTGCTTTTTGGCAAACTCATTGATAAAACTTAAGAGTTCCTTTCCTTCCGGTACCCTGAAAAGAAATGCTCTACCCTTTGAAAATCTCATGGTAATCACCTAAATTAAATAGAGGACTAAGATTAATTTAACTTTTTAGGTTGAGGTTTGAAAATAAAATCCAAAAACAAAAGGAGGTTAAGTTTTTCCCTCCTCTAGTTCTTTCTTGAAATATGCATACAACGCGTCATAGAGATAAAATTCCTTTTCTAGTGTCTCATAGTCATCCTTACAGATCATCCTATAGCCTCTAGCAATAATATCAAGAGCTACTGCCAAAGGAGAGGAGTTCTCAACGTGAGTATCTGCTTCTCTAACTATTTCAGCTATCTTTAACACTGCAGGGTCCGTTATATTGTATTTCTCTATAAATGCATCAAAGGAGCATTTTCCATTATGGTGACCCAGTTCAACTCCCTTAAAATCAAATGGTATTCCTTCAGTTATAGTTGAAGGGTCTGTATCACGCGGTACAAAAATAAACTCGGCTTCGGGATCTATAAATCGTTTTATAAGCCACGGGCAAGCAACTCTATCCACATGGACATGTTCACGTGTTACCCACTTCATAATACTCACCTTCAGTAATTTACTATATTAAATTGTAGATGGAAATATTTAAACCTATTCTACCAATTAGAAAAGATATAGAAAACCGCTACTTTACAAAATTAAATGGTTAATATTCTAAGACTACCTCCGCATAACTCCTTGGATCTTCCCATATCTTTACCCTAATTTTTTTCACATTTTCCCCAGCTTTTTCAGATATCCTTTCAGCAAACCACTCCGCTATGAGTTCAGCAGTTACATTTGGCTTGTTGAGAACTACTACCTCATCCTCCGGCAACTCCAATCGCTTGCCATTTTTCTCGATTATTATATAAGAATCTTTTTTTTCGGTTATCCACTCCTCACTTACCAGAATCTTATGATCCAGGAGCTTTATTAGGTTACTAAGGTAGTTAAAGTCAAAAATCATTCCATTTTCATTAAGATCTCCCCATATCTCTACATCTACATTATATGTGTGTCCATGAATCCTAAGACACTTACTCTCATATGGAAGCACCAAGAAGTGGGAACTATCAAAATCCTTATGCCACCCGATTTTTCTCCCAACAATCTTGAATCTCATGAATCCCACCATAATCAAGAACGAAAAATAGACTTATTAATCTTTTTGGCCATGCTTAATACCTCTTATATCCCCTCTATTTAGCGTATGTTCTTCTAAGATGTGTTTTTTCAATTCTTCAAGACTTTTCGCTCTATAGCCACAAAAGGGACATACAAAATTTTGGGTTTCCCTCATACTCTCTCACCGTGAATACGTATATCCTACAAGGTATAAATAACCTTGGGAAATATTTACTCTAGTTAGTAGTATTTCAATGCGACATTTATTTCCTTTCTCTCTCAACTTTTACTTCAAATTATTACGATAAATTGTATAGCCCCAATTAAAATTTGAGATAATATCTTAATAATATCACCTATGGTTAACGTCTATTAGAATTATATGATATATATTATACTATAATGTTGTTCAATTCTAATCCTTACTATTGTAAGAAATTACAAAATATACATTTTTTACTATATTGAGTTGTTCTGAGCTCATGAAACAATTGATTGAACTTAACCCCCTGCTTATGCAGTCTCTCCAAGAATTTGCAAATGAGTATTGAATAAGCCGGCATCTCAAACAATTTTTATGATTACAAGCCAAGGTGGTAATAATAGTGGAATATTAAGCACCTTTATTAGAGCCCACACAACAAATTACAAGGAGATGGAATATACGACGACTATAATCAAGATTTTGGATACCAATCTCATCCAAAAAGGTTTGCACCCAATATACAGTGAAGGCCTTATTCAAGGTATTTTAAGAAACCAAGAGAATTGCGCGCTATTTGAGAATATGGGCTAAGAAAATTGCTCCACCAATAGCTTTCAATGAACATGTATATACACGTATTTTAGATATAAGGCACATTATATCTAAAATTCATGTACAGAAACGAACGTTAAAAACATCGAGAAAAAGAGGGAAAGAGAGAGTCATCATCCCTTCCAAGACCTCCAGAGACCGATGACAAAGGCTGGTGCGAGCAGGAGTATTGGAGTCACGACACTGTGCATATATAAGTAAAACGATGTTGCCCCAAGGCCAAATGATGCTACGTTCAAGAGAAGCATTAGCCTTTCATCCTTCTGTTTATCTTGTCTCCTTATATCAGAACTAGCCTGCTCTATTGACCAAAAGGCAAGCAATATATAACCCAGTGCTGCTGGAAGTGCTAATAGCCGCGAAATACCTCCAGAGAATGCTGCTATAAACAGTATCACAAGGGATGCTCCAGCATAGAAAATGAATCCGAGTATATCCAGCATATTTTATCACCTCATATTATAACGCATTTAAAGTTTAAAAGCATATCTAATATGTCATACCCCTTCCAGAAGGTGGGATAGTATTCTCATCTATGAGAAGTTTCTTTGAGGCTTTTTCATACATGGGCCCAAGTGTATATTTTACTCTGTTGCTGGCTTAAGTGATAAAATAATAACATAATTAAATAATTATTGTAATTCCCGGTACATTGATCGACTCTCCCTTGTCCTAGATTTTCAAACGAGGATCAATAGAACTGTTACTATATCTCCACTAGGAGTCATATCTGTTAATAGCAGTTTAATTCTCTCTCATCCCTTGAATGTCTCTCCCGTTTTAAAATAATAAAGTAATTAAATAATTATTGTATTATTTAATAATGTGATACGTTTTTTCCAGGAGATGCGGCCCTATCAGAAAAGGCCAATACATGCTTGTATAAATTACCTACTATCAATGATAATAAAAATTTGATATTTTTTACTATGGTTCATTTTATTAGTGATAATATATTCATTTGTTCTTAATAATAAATCAATAAAGTATAATAATCATGAAAAAATTTTATTTTGTAATTAAGAATTATTTGTAGTAATTGATTTATAACTATATTTTTAAGTAAAAAATTAAGTCAAAGTTTGAGAGTTGAAAGAGCACTCCCTATTTTATAATTATAAAACAATGAGATAGATATCTAAAAATAATAACTGAAACTCCATTCTTGGCCCTTTAAATCAGTATCAAAAACATTAATTATCCCTAACAAGCAAGTGGAAAGTCCGGCTACATCTTTGTATCTCTTAGGATAAAACCTCACACTGAAATCCCAATATTCAGCAAAATTATTAAATAATTATTGCATTATTTAATTATGGTGATCAAATGGCGATTATAATCAGTATTGCTAATCAAAAGGGTGGTGTTGGAAAGACTACAATAAGTCTCAACTTGGCCCATGCACTGGCTAAAAAGGGTTATGATACCCTAATAATCGATACTGATCCCCAATTCAACCTTACGTTTGCTCTAATCGGCATGAATATAATCAATTACAGCGACAACAACATAGGCACCCTTCTAATAGAAAACTCCGTGAAAAAGGCTCAAATTGAGGACGCCATAGTCCACATACATGAGAATCTATCTCTCATACCCTCCCACCTAAAAGTTTCTGCGATTGAAAGATTGCTCATGACAGCATACATGCGTGAACAGAGACTCAAAAGAGTTTTAGAGAAAATAGAGGATGAATATGACTTTATAATCATCGATAACCCACCAAGTCTAGGAATATTCTTAATAAACTCTCTTGGAGCCTCAGATTATGTCTTGATCCCAACTGAGTTAGGATACTTTAGTGTCATGGGTGTGCAGTTAACACTTGATGTCATCAGGGAGATAAAGTCCACTGAACTCAACCCAGACTTGGAAATCATGGGTATTGTTGCAAACAAATTTACACGTCAAAGCAAAGTCCCCCAGGTGAGGTTAGATCAGCTAAAAGAGGCCTATCCTGACTTACCGATAGTTGCCATTTTGCCGAGGGCAGTTGCAGTTGAGAAGTCTCAAGAAGAGGGTAAGCCAGTTTTTGAATTTGAGCCGAACAATAGAGTATCCAAGGCTTTCTTAAAACTTGCGGAGAGTGTGATCAAAAATGTCAGGTAAAAGTAGAAAGAAAACTTTGCCCAAGCTTCCCTCCATGAGTAGCGAGGTCGTGAGAACCCTAACGGAAGAACCAAAAAACAATAGGACAAATGCGAAGAAAGATACCGAGAAGAAGATGAAAACCCTATACATAAGCGTAGACGCGGATAAGTTGCTAAGGCTACTCTATGCTGAAGGTGAAGGCAAACAAAATGAAATCTTTGAAAAGGCTATAAAACTGTACTGGGCCCTCAGAGAGGTTTTACCAGAGGAAGAATTTAGAAGATTGGTAAAGCTGGCCGAAAAGAAGGAAATCGAAAAGATAAAGCGACGACTCGAGTTTAAGTGATTAAATAATACAATAATTATTTTATTATTTTATTGTTGTTTTATATTAGGGAATACTTTTTCTCTCACAATTGATAAAGTTCAAATAAAATTGAGTTAAAGAATAAAATAATAAAATAATAAAATAATTATTGAAATTAAAAACTGCTGTATTTGGTTATTCAAAGATTCTAGGAGCCTTTAAATGGCTTGAAAATCTCTCAAATAGACTCAAAGCCAACCAAACTAATGATGTAATGATAAAACAAAGCTTAAAACTCATAGCTCTTAACACTAAAACCAAGACCATTGTTTATTCTCCCCAGCTCAACCACAGTAGTTGCAATCTCTTCAAGGAGCGGTAGAGCCCATGGGATGGCCTCTTCAAGTGCGTTAACATTCACAAAATAAAATGCCGTTCTCTGAAAGCTCGAGGTAAATGAGAGTATCATTGATAAAGTAGCGAAAACTTCCCTTGGTGATTCACTTAATATTAAAAGTTTTTCAAATCCCAAAACAGGGTTAATTATTCGTTTTTCACTATCTAGGTGTGGGAGTGCAACTTCCAAGTACTCTTTTACTCTTATATGAGGTTCCTTAAGGGCCAAGTGTCCGATAACATCACCTACGTCCAATGTTCCTCCAATTTTTACTACCTTAATGTCATTCAGTACCTCACTATTTAAGCCTTTCAAGTCCATTTTGATCTTGTAAATAGGCAGGGTGTCAAGAGTATCATCTATTATCACCTGGTAGTCATTTTCTTTGGCCCAGATGATTAACTCGTACAAAATAACAGCAGAATTAATAATTGGAGAATATTCAATTAACACCGTTTCTCCTTCGCTTACTTCCTCAAAAAGTTGGGGGAAGTTCTTTATAAACCCCTTAAGAATATTGGCATTCATAAACATCACCTAGTTTTCGATATAGCATTTGTTTTATAAAAGGATTTTCTTTTAGAATATTTTTAAGCCCATATAGCAAAAATCCTCGGAATAATACTTATTGATTAGTTAACGATGATTTTCTTTCAGCCACTTTTCAAAAACTCATCTATGGTCTTTGTAAACTTTATCCTCTTCAAAAGGGCCGAAGATGAAAGCCACTTACCACTACCAAGCTTTGTTTCCCTGTCTAAAAGTTCCATGACCTCGTCCAAGTTGTCTGTCTTTAAAACTGGTGGAGAATTAAACATTGCCCTAACACTTTCTCTAACAAACCAGACCCCTACGGGGATTTTAAATCCGGGGTAAATCTCCCTAAGAAGTATAGCAGTGGCTTGTCTTTTTATCCTCTTTAAATACTCAACTGTTGCGAGCATGCTTGCATAATAGCATCCACCTATGCCCGGATAGGTTGTCCTTCCATGATAACCTTCATGGTCACCCTCGATAACCACGTTGTCTGCGCCTGGGTTCCACGTGGATCCAGGCCACCATGCTTCCATCCATTCGTAACTCCATTTGGCTGGATATAGTATTGCGATAAACAAATTATCATGAAGGCGATATCTGAAGACTAAAATCTCGTTCAAGGGATCGTATTCTTTTATCTCTTTGATGAGTTTCCTCGAAAGTATGCTATCTACGGCGGTGATGCTCCACCTCGTGGGAACAAGTCTTCTCCTACCTTTAACACCAAATGCACCAGTGCTAAATATCTTCTGTATGTGTGAAACCGGCACACCAGACTCGTAGAGATATGTAACTGCCTCAAGCGCAGGTAGGTCAGTGTCATCATGAGCCTTTTCCACAGGTCTAGGGATTGATGGATTTCCAAGGATTTTCATCTTAGTAAGAGGAGAACGAGGCCCCTGTGGGGGTTCATGCTCACTAAATGTCATAAAAGGCCTAGGGGGCTTTTTAAGGGCAATTTGTACATCCACAGGTTTAGAACTCATTGCCAAAAGCCTTAACTCATCAATAAGTTTATCTTCAGGTTTTTTCACATCTGCTATTTTAATGCCAGTTATAAGACTCCATCGATACTCAAGGATATCCTCTATTTTCTTCTCAATCCACAGCTCAGGATAGTCAAACACTTGGGTGTCTCCAACTAAAGGTGGTGCGGCTGGCCCTATTCTCACATAAGGATAGCCTATTCTCCCGATAAAAATCGATGGAGGGCTAGAACCTTCTACAATTTTTGAGGAAACACGTCGTTTAACCATTAAGGTGGCCCTGGCCCTAGCTATTACAGGGCAATATGCAAGACCGCACCATCCCCTACCTCTGCAGAGTATACATAAATTCGGATCCAGTTTCATCGAGTTAGTTACCCATGTATGTATCGGTATGAAGGGATAATTAAAGGTTATCACAAATATCGTGAACTAATATTTAATATCTCTAAGAAGGGAATAATATATTGTTTAGCAGTCAACTCGAGAAACTAGAAATATTGGAGCCGGGACCGGGATTTGAACCCGGGACCTGCGGATTACGAGTCCGCCGCCCTACCGAGCTAGGCTACCCCGGCACGTCCCAAGGATGTTGATAAAAGAGAAATTTATAAGCTTTTTCATACCAGTTCCTTGCCTGTAGTAGTCATTACCAGCTTTCCGTGTTTTACTCCCTTTAAACTTATCAATCGTTCCGCTATCTTTTTCACTCTACTGGCCTCGCCCTTCACCACTATCACTTCAAGACAGTTGTGCTCATCCATGTGAACATGAAGACTTGAAATGATCTCATTCACGTAGTCATGTTGCATCTCAAGAAGCTCCTTCACCACATCGGCCTCATCATGGTTGTAGACTATTGTTATAGTGCCTGCCACTTCTTTATTCCCTTCTTCCCACTCGTGCCTCACTATAAAGTCTCTAACCAAATCTCTTATAGCCTCACTTCTATTTGCATAACCTTTTTCCTCTATTATTGCATCAAATTTTCCAAGCAAATCCTCAGGCATTGAAACTCCAAAGCGGATTATTTTCATACTTCACCACCGTTGTTAAATAATCGCCTCTAATATTTAAATTTTGAGAAAGGAAAAATAGATAAGGAAGGTTAAGGAAAAATAAAATATGCAAAAAAAGTTTAAACTGGATGCTGGAAAGCTCATTATTATCCTGTTTTTAGCATACTTAGTATTTCTTTTCTGGAGTATGAGAGCAGTTCAACCCCCTCCCCATCCACCGCCAGAAGAGGAGCAAGAGATTATGTTTATTGCCGAAAAACTTGGTTTTCTCAAAGATGGTATGTTAAGTGAAGAAGAAAAGAGCATAGCAATCAAAATTTACCCCCTCTATAAATACCGTACAACTCTTTTTGATGAGGTGGAGACTGACAACCCCTTACTCCTCGCAAATCTAAGCGAACAAATTAGTGAGATATTAGAAAAAGTCCCCCTTCCTCTCCAAGATGACATGGTGCGCTTTCTGTTCTCCGAGAGTCCATATACCCTTGAGGACTTTTCAAACAGAGTGATGATATTTAAGTCTCAGGTAAATGAGTTTCTCAAGACCTATGAAAAATTACCTCCAAGAATTAAGAATGGGATAGAGAACTCAAGAAACATTTACGAAGTAAACAACCTCCAAGACTATATAGCCATAGTAAAGCTACTCTACATGAACCTATATGAACTCCCACCCGAGATTATAACAGCAATAGACAATACCCAAGGTATTCTAGATGGTTTTGAACCCCACGAGATAGAAGAGTTTTTGGATAGCCTCAACTCGGTTAAAGAAAGATTTTTTACGAACCAAACGTTTAGAGAGTGGTTCGTTGAAAATTCAAGATACTTTGATGCGACTAACATCGAAACAAGCTGGGATAAATTTGTACAAGAAAGCCAAAAAGATACAACGCCTCCAAAGATATGGGGTGTGGTAACAAGCGAAGGAAAAAATATCAGAGTAAGCTTCACAATAAAAGACAATGTAAATGTTCCAAAAGAGGTAATCATCAAAATAGGAGCAAAAGTAATTACTCTTCCAATTTCTACCAATTCCCTTACATATAGCAGTGCCATAGATTTTGAACAAGAATGGGGAGAGTATAATGTAACAATCACAGGTATGGATGCAAAAGGGAACAAACACTCTGCAAAAATTGAATTCTCCCACTACCCGGAAATCTTCGAAATAAAGTTTGATGGGAGTGGCAAGGAATTTCAAAACGCTCGACCTTACACTAAAGAAGAACTCACAAAGATGTGGCGCTATGCGGCCAAATACAAACCCCTGCAGATTTACAAAATCGTTTATCCATACTTGGGATTTGACAGATATGGAAAAATGAAATTTGATGGTGCAATGGAATTCTTCTACGAGAAAGCAAAAAGAGATCTTTTCAAATTCTACCACAAGCCTCTCCCCTTCTATTCAATAACCCCTCTTCATATTGTGTATTTTGTAAACAGCTATGTGCACTCATACGATATGCCTTACATAAAAACCTTGAGATCCTCCATCTGTGGATATGATGGGGAGACACAAGTAGTACTTATGAACAACCTTTTCTTGGACTTTAATCTCAAAGCATGGGCCCTTCAGGTACCTGCAAGTATAAGCGGCTGGCGACTAGATCACTCAGAGGTCATTGTTATATGGGATGTCCCCCTCCTAGTGGGAAGCAATTACAAAGGAGTTTACGTGTTGGGAAAGGATCCCTATATTCAGAATGATAATCTCTTCTATCCTTATGATCCTGATTGGTTTTCTACATATTATGATGACACTGTAGAGATGCTGGTCCTTGGAATACTTCCATACAGGCCAGATATGGTCTCCGTTGAAGAATTCTACAAACGTTTTAACCTCCCCGTAACTCCTGCATATCCGTATAAAAATCTCATGAAAGAACTCATCACCGGCTACGAGTTTTTTGCTTCTTACGTAACGTTTAACATAAGCAAAGACTACGTACAGGGTCTCTTAGAAAAAATACAAGAGGGAGACCTAAGTGTACTTGAAGATTTAAACAAGCTTGAAGCAGCAAGAGGTTTATGGTACAGACTCGATGGACGTAATCTCTATTATGGGTCTAAATACACGCCAGATTATGTTACAGTTACAAAAGATGGGAGATTTTATTATGTTCACAGAAATCGTTCCAAAATATTCTCTACTTCGTAGGGATGCTCTAATATTATCACTCCTTCCTCTTTCAAGGCCTTAATATGCTCAAGATCAACTTTCCTCGGATATATTTTGAAAACTTTACCATTAGGTGCCTTTGTCTCGACAACAGGTTTTGAGTCTGTGGGAACCATTATCAAAGGAACTTTGCTTTTTAAGGCCTGTGAAGCACAGCATGAAAGAAGAGAATCTGCAATTCCAAGTCTTATTTTGGCCACCGTATTCGATGTTGCTGGGGAGATTACAAAAACGTCAAACTTACCTAAATTGAAAGAACCGCATGATGGAAATGCATGTCCTTGTTTCGACTCCCTTACAACGGGAAAATTACCTATTCTTTCAAGAATCCCATAAATCCTGGCTACTTCTTCGCCCGCTGAAGAAAGGAACACTTTAAGCTCATGGTGATCCTTTAAGTGTTCCAGTACATCAACACTTTCCAGGAGCAAATGTCCTGCACCACTGATCCCCCATGCGATTTTCAACGCCGCCACCATCCAAAGTTCGAGAACAAAGTTTTAAGTATTTTTGCCAAACCTTAAGTGGTGAAAAATATGGAGATCCCGAACTATGGGAGGATAATGGCAAAGACAGTCATATTTGATTTGAATGGAACATTAGGAGTTGAAGGAAAAGTAAAAGCAGACGTTAAAGAACTCTTAAAAGAACTTAGTGAAAAATATGAAATCGTGGTATTAAGCTCCGATACATTCGGAACCTTGAAAGATGAATTCAACGAACTTGATATAAAGATAGAAAGGGTCAAAGATGGCAACGAAAAGCTTCAGAAGGCCCTTGAATATGAGCCTTACATTGGTGTAGGCAATGGAAACAACGACGTTAGAATGCTTGAAAACGCTGAACTTGCTATTTGTGTAATAGGAGAAGAAGGAGCAAGTGTTGAGGCTTTGCTGGCCAGTGATATCGTGGTTAAAGACATTAAAAATGCGATCAATCTGCTGTTAAATGAAAAAAGACTAATAGCAACTCTTAGAGGTTAAAACGCTCTTTAATAACCCTCTCAATAACTGGATCAATTATTTTATACCTTTTTTCCCCATCTCTATATTCTGCATTAATCCAACTCATCTTTTGAAGAGCCTCTAAGATAGCAGCCAATCGTGAATTTGGTATTTTACCACTCCTAGATTCCAAGAATTCTTTTATGAGTGTCCATCTATCAAATCCCATTGAAATAGCTCTTAACACCAAGATATACCTAGGACTCCGCTTTTCAAGTTCTCTTAACTCACCTTCGAGGAATTTTTCTGCTTTTCTCATTACCCCTTTTATAGCATTTTCAAAACTTTTCGTTTTTATGTAATTGTATCCAAACTCTACTAACCAGCCTGGAATTCCACCTAAAAGTTCTGCAGCATGTTCTACTTCTTCTTCCCTTATTTTTATTCCTGCCTCAACAAATCCCTGTCTCAAGAATTCAATTGAGAGTTCTCTGGAAAAGGGAGAGATAGTAATCTCATTATATATCCTACCATACAGTGGAGATTCATAATCTGAAACGCCAATAAGATCATGCAAAAGTCCTATTTCAGAACCTGTGAAGATAAAACTTATATTTGGCAGATTGTCATATGCGTAGGCCACGAGGGTTAAGAACTCTTTTCCTCCTCTCCGTCCGTAGAACCTCAAATATTGGGCCTCATCGAAGGCTATAATAATCCTACTACGCTTATTTAATGCCTCCAAAATCTCCGAGAGTGAGACTTCAGGTTCAAAGTTCAATTGAAGTCCTGCAATTGATACTCCCTTCACTCTTTTCAGGTACTGAAAGACTTCCCTTTTTATGGGATGGCTAAGGGAGTTTAATCCATTTTCAAAGGCCTTCAGCAGAGACTCATTTGTTATCCACCCTCCGGAATCAAAATGAAGCTTCCTTACATCTATGTATATACCGCTTTCCAACTCATTCAGCACAACTTTGAGTAAAGAGGATTTTCCTACCCGTCTTATTCCCAGAATAAGGGTAATCGGATATTCCTTAGCAGAATTCTTTATCATTTCTATCTCTTGTTCCCTATCGAATATGTCTTCCCTCTTTTCCTTTGGTCTTGGGTCAAACAACATAGGTAATGCCCCCATTACTTAGTAATGGTACCATTACTTATAAAGTTTTTGAGGGAAAGTTAAAAGGCAAGATGAGGATAATACAATAGCGGATGATGATGAATCAAACCTGATTGATGAAGAACCCTATGAGCGCTGACGCCTTTTCCTCTTCTTTTTGGGAAGAAGCCTAACCTTGCTCCCACAATCAGGACAAACATCATCAAGAGGCCGAGTTTCAAACTTTTTCCCACACCCTACGCAGACATAACGCCACTTTATCACTCTTCTTATACCTTTTTTTAAAGTCCTAAACTTAAGCCCTAGAAGAGTGGCAATGTTCTGAAGGTTATAATCATCAGTAAAAAGTTCTCCTTTAAGTTCATAGGCTAGAGCCAGTATTTCAATATCAGCATCACTTAATTCTCCAAGTTCACCAGTTTCAATAGCCTTTTCTTTAATTTTTTCAATGCTATCCTTTGAGGGCACCATAACTCTAACTTTGCCTGCACTAATAAGACTTTCCAGTAAAAGTCTCGATTCTGGGTCTTTAACCTCCTCAATTACTTTTGGAGTTGTAATGCCCTCTACATCAATACCCTGGATAAATATGGCTGCATCTATAATCAACATGGGATTTAATTAGAAGAAAGAGTTAAAGGTTTATCGTCTCATCTATGAAGTGGTGAAAAACTATGAAAATTGACCTTAATTCAGATCTTGGGGAAAGTTTTGGAAGGTATAAGCTAGGTCTCGATGAAGAGGTTATGAAGTACATAACCTCAGCCAACATTGCCTGCGGATGGCACGCAGGAGATCCCCTAGTAATGAGGAATACTGTGAGACTCGCAAAAGACATGAATGTTGAAGTTGGCGCTCATCCAGGATATCCTGATCTTATGGGATTTGGAAGAAGATATATGGGCATTACAAGAGAAGAGGCCAGAAACTATATCCTGTATCAGATTGGGGCCTTATACGCATTTGTGAAAGCTGAAGGATTAACATTACAGCATGTCAAACCACATGGAGCTCTTTATAATGCTCTCGTTAGAGATGAAGAACTTACAAGAGGTGTTCTTGAAGGAATAGCTGATTTTGATAAAAACATAATCTTTGTCGGGCTTTCTATGTCAAAACCCTTAGAAATTGCAGAAGAAATGGGACTAAAAGTTGCCCATGAAGTTTTTGCAGATAGGGCTTACAATCCTGATGGAACCCTTGTTTCACGAAGAAAACCAGGTGCGATAATCCATAATAAAGAGGAGATAGCCGAGAGAGTTATCTCCATGGTAAAGGATGGTGGAGTAAAAGCGATCAATGGAGAATGGGTTGAACTCAAAGCAGATACAATCTGTGTCCATGGGGATAATCCAAAAGCTGTGGAGATAACAGCATACATAAGAAAACGCCTCGAAGAGGAAGGAATTAAAATAGTCGCAATGAAAGAGTTGATACGGTGATCAAATGCTCCCTAAGTTCAAACCCGCTGGTGATTCAGCGATAGCTATAATCTTTGGTAATGAAATTAGCGAAGAGATAAACAAAAAAGTGCATGCCGTGGCGGAAACAATAGAACATGCTTCCCCAGAATGGCTAGTTGAAGTTGTTCCTACATATACAAGCGTCTATGTGTATTATGATCCTATTAGAATTTCCTACTCTGAGATAGCAGAGGCCCTGAAACCTTTTTTATCAGCCGAGCCTAAGAAAGAAGAAAAAAGAATAGTTAAAATACCCGTTGTCTATGGAGGGGACTTTGGCCCAGACATAGAGTTCGTTGCTCAATACAACAATCTCACCATAGATGAAGTCATAGAGATTCACTCAAAACCACTATATAGAGTCTATATGCTCGGATTTCTCCCTGGATTTGCGTATCTGGGTGGCATGGATGGTAGAATAGCAACGCCTAGACTTGAGAAACCCCGTTTAAAAGTCCCTGCTGGAAGTGTGGGTATAGCTGGGAAACAAACAGGATGGTACGCAATAGAAAGCCCTGGAGGATGGAGACTCATAGGCAGAACTCCCTTAAAAACGTTTGACCCCCATAAAAAACCTCCAAGCATTGTAAAAGCTGGAGATTATGTGAAGTTTGTTCCTATAACCGAAGAGGAATTTCAAGAGATTTACAAAGATGAATGGGGAGAGGAAAGATGATAGAACTCGTTAATGTTCCTTCCTTAATTACAGTGCAGGACTTAGGAAGAAGTAAATATCAGAGTTTTGGAGTTCCCGTTAGTGGCGTGATGGATGAGGTTTCTGCAAGACTAGCAAATTATCTTGTAGGTAATGAAGATAACACTCCACTCCTAGAGTTCGTATTAAAAGGGCCCACCATAAAGTTCCATTCCTCGGCGGTTTTTGCAGTAGGTGGAGATGTAGAAGTAAAGCTTAATGGCCAGCCAATAAAAGCATGGAGGAGCTACTGGGCAAAAAGAGGAGATATACTTGAGATAGGCATCCTTAAATCCGGAATGTATGGCTATATAGCGTTTGCCGGAGGAATTGCATGTGAACCAATTTTAGGCAGTTGTTCCACATACTTAAGAGCAAATTTTGGAAAAGCCCTAAGTTCCGGAGATAAGCTTAAACTTGGTTATGCAATTTTAACTGGTAAAGACGGAAAACAGCTGCCAAAAGAATTTGTTCCAAAATATGAAAAGGAAAATATAGTTAGAGTTATCCTTGGCCCTCAAGAGGAACACTTCACCAAAAGAGGCATAGAGACCTTCCTAACATCAGAATATACTGTAACTTCTGAATCCGATAGAATGGGTTACCGTCTAGAAGGGCCAAAGATAGAGCACTCTGATAAAGGAGCAGACATAATAACAGATGCAATCCCCCTTGGCTCAATTCAAGTACCAAAAAATGGAAAACCGATCATAATGCTCGCAGATAGACAGACTACTGGAGGGTATGCAAAAATAGCCATAGTCACAAGGGTGGATATTCCAAAAGTTGCCCAAACAAGACCCGGAGAGAAAATTAGATTCAAAGCAATCAGTGTTGAAAAAGCTCAAGAAGCTTTGAGACGACAAGAAAAGTTCATGAAAGCGATAAAATTCTTTCTCCGTGGAGAGATGAGAGCATATAAAGTGAAAACTTCTGGAGAAGAGGTAATAGCATTTACAAAGATAGAAAAGAAGAGGTGATCATTCCTTTTCCCGCATAACACGGGCAACTTTGTAGTGCTTTCCATCACATTCAAAATCATCTAAAATTTCAAGAATCTTAACGATATCGCCCTCAAAGAGGCCTTCTGGCCTAGTAAGGGCCTGTTTTTCAGGATCACTGCATTCAACAAAGCTTAATTTTATTTTCGAACCCACTATTGCAACTCGTGGTTCCATTGCTACTTCTATTGCTGGCTCAATAACCTCGACCACTCTAACCTTACCTTCGTGCAGTGGGCATGAGTGCTCTATGTTCCTAACCCGTACAACCTTGTACCTCCTTCCTGGCTCCAAATTTCCTACACAAACTCTTGCAAGTCTACAACTTTTGCAGGGATCAGCTGGCCCATAATAAATGAATTCAACTCCTGGTTTTGCAAGCTTTTCCCCAACCAACGTGATTGTCATTTTAACACCTCCTATGAAATATGATCATATTACCCCAGTTACCTTGGCTGCTTTTTCAGCAGCCTCTTTTGTTAATCCATCTTTGCCCAAGATAGTGTACCTTTCAGGTCGTATAGTATGAGCAATAGTCAAAGCCTCTATTATAAACTCCGGGTCAATTCCTAGTTCATATGCATTAGTTGGTGCCCCAACCCTCTTTAATGTTTCTCTAATTTTTTGCCATTTCAAACCATGTAAGTATGCCATTATTATTGTTCCAACTCCACATTGTTCTCCATGTAATGCAGGTTTTGGAGCTATTGCATCCAATGCATGGCTAAATAGATGTTCAGCTCCACTGGCGGGCCTTGATGAACCTGCTATGCTCATTGCGACACCACTCGAGATGAGGCCTTTTATGACTTTCCGAACACTCTCTTCGTTACCTAATCTTATTATGTTAGCATTCTTGATTACCATTTTGGCACTCATAAGAGACAAAGAAGCAGCATACTCACTGAAATATTCTCCCTTTATCTTATGTGCAAGTTCCCAGTCTTTCACTGCAGTCAGGTTGCTTATCATGTCTCCAACTCCTGCTGCAAGATACCGATAGGGGGCGGTCTTTATAACATTAACATCTGCAATAATAGCTACAGGTGGACGTGCTTTTATAGAGGTCTTGGCATTAAGATCCTTTATTGAAGCATTTGCACTCGCTATTCCATCATGAGAAGCTGTTGTTGGGAAGCTTATGAAAGGAATGTCCGCTTTAAATGAGGCAAGTTTAGCAACATCGATTATACTTCCCCCGCCTACCCCCAGAAGCCAGTTAATATCCTCATTTTCAATAAGCTCTAAGGTTTTTTGCACCTCTCTCATTGAGGCTTCTTTTATCACCATATTTCTTACATTAAATGAATTTTTCAAATGTTTTTCAACATCCTTTCCTGCTATCTCCTTTGTTTTGGGTCCATAAAGAATCAGGGCATTTTCCCCTAATTTTAACCTTCTAGCTACTTGACTGACTTTATCCTTCAAATCTTCTCCGAGAAGAACTTCCCGAGGTAACTCCATTAAATGCATGAGACTCACCATCCTATTCTTAGGGTTTCAAAGCTTAAAAAATAATTGGAAGAAAAAGCTTTAACCTTTCTCACAATATTCCTCTGGGTGGTCAAATGGGAATTGCGGAAGTCTTTCAGAGATACTTTATAGATCCAATAAAATACAACCAAGGGTATAATATCGTTAACACATTAACATATGCCTTAATTCTTGGATTGGCATCCTTAGGAGTTTATAAAATTTTAAAAAAGCTCAATATAAAATATGATAACGCTTTCTTTAGAGCCCTTATGCCCTACATGATTCTGGGGGCCTTTGGACGAGCCCTGACTGATGCAACCATAATACCCAGAACGTATCTCACAGTCACGCCGGGGATTTATATTCTTGTATTTACAATAACGTTCTCTGCTTTATTAATAACCCACAAACTTTTTGAAGATTGGCAGAAGGTCTTCTTATACTTTGGTTGGAGTCTCGTTGGAATGGAGAGTCTACTCCTACTATTTAATATTGATAAAGTAGATTTTAACCTCACCGTCTTAAAATACTTTATTCCATTTGCAACAATAGCCCTTATAACAATATATCTACTTTCAAAAAAGATCTGGCTGGTTAAAGAAAACTCTTACCTCTTCTATGCCCATTTCTATGATGCCACAACAACATTTGTAGGCGTTGACTTCTTGGGTTACTGGGAGCAACATGTAGTTCCAAGATACCTGATGGAACTTACAGGAACCGCTGCAGTGATGTATTTATTGAAGTTTGCTGTATTAATGATTGCTTTATACCTCATGGAGAAATTAGAAGAGACTGAAAGTGACAAAGAGCTTATGGACTTCATAAAAATGGTAATGTTCATTCTTGGCTTTGCTCCTGGTACTAGGAACCTTTTGAGAATGCTCATGGGGGTTTAGATATGTATGAGTGGAATGAGATAGCACTTAATCTTGCAAAGGATATTGAAAGGGAAATTATGCCACTTTTTGGCACAAAAAAAGCTGGAGAATTTATTGGATTCAGTCCAAGTGGTGATAAAACAAAGTTTGTTGACAAAATAGCTGAAGATATAGTTTTGGAGTATCTTAAACCCCTTGGAGTGAACATAATAAGTGAGGAAATTGGGAGCATAGATACCGGGAGCAAGTACTCTGTCATCGTTGATCCCATTGACGGTTCTTTCAATTTTATTCATGGAATCCCGATCTTTGGATTCAGCTTTGCAGTTTTTAAAGAGAAAAAGCCAGTGTATTCCATGTTATATGAGTTCATGCCTAAAAATGTTTACGAAGGAATTCCAGGACAGGGAGCATACCTAAACGGAGATAGAATAAGAGTAAAAACGCTAAATGAAAAATCGATCTCAATAAGCTTTTATACAAGAGGAAGGGGAGCAAAACTAGTTGAAAAAGTTAGAAGAACTAGGGTATTGGGAGCCATTGCGATAGAGTTGGCATATCTTGCTAGAGGCTCTCTTGATGGGGTTGTAGACATAAGAAACTATGTTAGGCCCACTGATATAGCTGCCGGTTACATAATCGCAAAGGAAGCCGGAGCCATTATAACCGACGACAGTGGGGAAGAAATTAGATTTGATCTTAGTGCATCAGAGAAGTTGAATATAATAGCTGTAAATGACAAAAGACTTCTCAAATTGATACTCGAAGAGATCTAACTTACACTGAAAATGAAAAACAAAAAAGTACTCAGCTCTCCCAAATCCCGTAGTTCCTTCTCATCAAACTCATAGTTAGTTAAAACGAATTGCAAGAATCACTTAGAAATATTTGAATATTTGACAAGTATTACCCCATTAATATGAAAAGTATCTCCTCTAAAATAATTATAATGTGATCAAATCATTAGACTAAAAATATAAGAAAAACAGAAGATTCAAACGGGCGAAAGATTTAAAAATAAATCACAAAGAGGTATATGCGGAAGTGCCGGGGTGGCTCAGCCTGGTCAGAGCGCCCGGCTCATAGGGCCGCTCCCTCTTGGGGGAGCCTGAGAAACCGGGAGGTCGCGGGTTCAAAGCCCGCCCCCGGCACCATTAAAAGTCTTTTCTAGGTGTTACAATGTTGCTCACAAACCACGCAAAAGAAAGGATCATTAAAAGACTTTCAAAACGACGGAGGCTCGACCTAGTTTACTCCTCCATTTTAAAGTTTCTAGAAAGTGCAAACGAAATAAAGATAAACGAAAAGATTATCATTTTTACTGATGGGAAGAAGTCTCTCGTGTGCACTAAATTGCCCTCCAAGATTTTAACTAAGAATGAAGCCGAGAAAATAAAGAAAATAGAAGATAGTTATGAGTGCATTTTCTGGGGAAAAGAAAGGTTTGCTCGTGTCACAACCCCAAAAAAGTTCCTAAATAGTATCACAGAAGAGGGATTTTATTTCTATCTCAATCGAGAGAAAAAAGTCCTTTATATCGGAAACATTCAACCACTATTAGCTATAACACTTAGACCAGCAAAAAAAGAGGAGAGAAACCTATTTATAAATCTCAAAACATGATGAAATCCTCAGTTCCCTATAGGTACCACAAATATCTCTCCAAATGGTTCTTCCTGAATGAGCTCTATTTTCCCCATATTTGCCAAAAACAAGAGATACAGAAAAGTCCTTGCCACTATTTTGGGGCTAGGATCAAATATAAGCTCCCAAAAAGTTATTTTGTCCTTAGTATTATTGTAGAGCTCTTTCACTATTTCATACAGCTTATTAACATGCTTTTCAATGTCCACACGAAAATCATCGACAACGAATATTTCTTCTTCAATTTGTACTTTCTTTTTCTTTTTGGGTTTCCTTTTCTCAGTCTCTTCAAGGGCATCCATTAAAGCCTCTATTAAATCATCCAGAGTATAATACCTTTCCGCTCTCCTAAGAGGTGGAATGTATGGATCAACATCTACCCTTATCCTTTCCTCTTCCTTCTGTTCCTCTTCTTCTTCATCCTTGGCATAGAGCAGGGCCTCAGTTTTCATTCTAAGGAGAACAGAGGCCGCTAGAATGGCCCTTGCTGAGATTCTCAAATCTAAGTCTCGCATTTCTCTTATACGTTCAATGTATTTCTCGGTAATATCCACTATATCAATGTTCCACGGGTCAACTTTACCCATAGTGACAAGTTGCAAGAGTATATCAATCGGAGTTATTTCTTCTTCTCTTCTATATTCCATCTTATTTCACCTACAAACCAAGGGCATTTGCATTTTTTGCCCTTGCTTTCTCCAGGTACTGCATGGCCTTTTCAAGGCTTAAACTGACAACCCTTGAAACTCCTCTACGCATTGAGACACCAATTATTTTATCAGCGTTCGACATCATGACATCTCTCAATGTAATAACTATGAACTGACTATCTTTTGAAGCTTCCTTTATTAAATCCGCTACTCTTTTGACGTTTGCATCGTCAAGGTGAGCGTCAATCTCATCAAAGAGATAGAATGGAGCTGGTTTAAAGTGCTGTATAGCAAAGACAAAGGCCAATGCAGTTAATGCCTTTTCTCCACCACTCATAGCTTCGATTCTCTTTACTTCCTTTCCAGCTGGCTTTGCTTCTATGTCCAAACCTCCACTAAATGGATCCTCTTCATTCTCAAGGACAAGCTTTGCCTCTCCTCCTGGAGAAAGTTTTGCAAAAAGCTCTGAAAAGTTCTTCGCTATTGCATTTAGTGTTTGCATAAATACATTCTTCTTTTGGCTCTCTATTTCATTTATGAACTCAACAATACTCTCTTTCTCAGCTTCAAGCCGTTCTCTCTTTGACTTAAGCTCTAGATATCTCCTCTCAACGACTTCATAATCCTCAATGGCTTTCATGTTCACTGGTTCAAGTTTCCTAATCTCATCTTCCATTTGTTCAATCTCTTCCCTAAGCTTTTCAAGATCCTCTGGTATTTCTTTAACAACTTTAACGTCGTGATGTTTCAATTCACTGGTCTTTTCTTTAAGTTGTGCCTCATATTGGGCCATTCTTATTTTAATAGAATTAGCTTCTAACCTAAGTTTTTGTAGGACATCTCTCAACTTCTCTTTTTCTTCTCTCATTTGAGAGATCTCTTCTCTAAGTTTCTCTCTCTCATCTCTTAGGGATTTAAGCTCGTCTTTTACTTCCTGCTCTTTCTCTTGAAGTTCTTTAAGCCGCTCTTGTAGTGACTTAATATCCTCTTCATTCTGCACAATGCTAGCTTTGAAAGCGTTTATCCTGTTGATAAGTCCTTCAATTTCTTCCTCAAGATCTGCTTTTCTTGGGATAAGCTCATCGTTGATTCTTATATCGAGATTCTCAAGCCTTGACTCTATTTTGCTGAGTTCTTCTCTAAGACCACTTATTTCATGTTCAACTTCTCTTATCTTCTGGTTGAGTTCTCTAGCTTCTGGATTATCTAATGCTTTTCTAAGCTTATTCCTCATCTTTTCAAGTCTCTCTATTCTTCCACTGAGTTTTGCAAGATCACCTTTTGTCTGATGGATCCGTTCTTCCAATTCTTTTAATCTCCGTTCTCCCATCTCAATTTCTTCTTTCAAACCTTTATCTTCATTTAAGAATCTCTCCATGTCTTTCTGTAACATTTGCAAGTCCTTAGACACATCACTCTTTTTCATTCTAAGTTCAAATAGTTCTCTCTCCAATCCTCTTTGCTCAAGCTTTAGAGCATTTATTTTAGATTCAAGTTGTTCTTTCTCCCTCTCACGTGCTTCTAATGCCATTCGTATCTCATCAGTGTTAACAGCAAGCTTCGTTCTTGGTCGGTAATATCCTCCAACAATAGCACCACTTCTCTCTAAAAGCTCCCCTTCAAGAGTGACCATTCTAACTTTACCAATACCTACCTCTCTCGCCTCGTCCATATCATTAACTATCAATGTATCTCCAACGGCAAATGAAACAGCATTCCTAAACTGTGGATCATATTCAATAACATCCATGACTGGAATCCCTTTAGAAGTACCATTCAGTTTTCTTGGCCTTATTTTATTAAGAGGTAAAAATGTCAATCTTCCCAGCTTATTCCGTTTTAAGAAGTTTATAGCCTTTTCAGCTACTTTATCATCTTTTACCACAACATTATCAGCGTGTGAACCTAAAGCAACTTCTACGGCTGTAAGATAGGTATCATCCCTAACCTTAATGAGCTCAGCCAAGGAACCATAAATTCCAGGGATATTGGCTTTTTTAAGAGCTTCAAGTGTTCTATTTTGACTGATTTCCTTTCGGGCCTCGGCCTTGATGAGTTCTTCGTTGAGCTTTTTGATCTCAGGAGTTATTTTTTCTAATTTCCTTTGAGCCTCTTCTAGTTCTTTTTCGATTTTTCGTACTCTTGCACCAGCTCTTTCTATCTTCGACTCTATCTCTGAAAGTTCAGATTTCTTAGAATTTATTTCCTCTTTGAGCTCTTCAATTTTATTCTTCAGAACAAGTCTTCTAGTGGAATTCTGGGAATTCTTAGTTTTAATTCTTTCTATCTCTTCTGTCATTTTTGTAATTTCACTTTCTTTGAAATATTGTTCTTTCTTTGCATTCTCAAGATCCTCTTCAACCTTATCTAGCTCTTGCTTTGCAATAGTGAAGTTTTTATCTATTTCAGCGAGCTTTAGTATTAGTTCATTTCTCTCTTTCTCCTTTTTCTGAATCTCACCAAGAAGTTTTTCTCTCCTTTTCTTCCATCTCTCAATAGCGGATTTACCTTTTTCAATTTCCTCGGAAACAGTTTTCAATTCCTCTTTCACTTTTGTAAGGCGCCTTTTGCTCTCATTTATCTCCTTGCGAGCAAGCTCTATGTTCTTTTTAGCTAGCTCTATTTGAGAAGTGACCTCGCTTATCTTTTTCGTGACATCAAGTATTCCATCTTCACTTTTCTCTTCAAGCTCCCTTTCCACCTGACTCAGAGTTTTCTCCTTCTCAAGTATTGTTTTTGCAATCTTCTCCAGTTCTTTGTTTATACGCTCTATTTCAGACTCTATCTCTTTGTCTCTCTCTTGACTTGTAGCAATAAGATTTTCCAATCTCTTAACCTCCCCCACAAGGAGGGTGGTCTTTGCAATTTCAAGTTTCTCTTTTAAGTCAAGGTACCTCAACGCATCATTTCTTTCTTTTTCAAGCTTATCAAGTTGTGTCTTAACCTCTCTAATTAAAAGGTCGACTCTTGCCAGATTTTCCTCTGCTTGCTTAAGTTCTTCCATTGCCTTTTTCTTTTTCTCATCATATTCAGCTATCCCCGAGATTTCATCTATTATCATTCTCCTTTCTGTGGGACTCATTTTGATGAACTTAGTTATGTCTCCCTGAAGAACAAGATTGTATCCATCTGGAGATATCATGGCTGCACTTAGAACATCAAGAATATCACTCCTGCTTGTCCTTTTCCCATTTAACCAATAAGCACTCCTACCATCAGGATAAACCCGTCTTTTAATTACTACCTCATCCTCATCTATTGGAAATCCACGATCTTCATTGTTAAAGTACATTGCAACTTCAGCATATTTAGCTGGAGGTTCGTCCTTAGTTCCAGCGAAGATTAAATCCCCAATCCTAGTCGCACGCATGGCCTTTGCAGATAACCCACCAAGGACAAAGAGAATAGCATCACCAATATTGCTCTTCCCACTCCCATTAGCTCCCACTATAGCTGTAAATCCACGAGAAAAAGGAACTACGATTTTTCTACTTCCATATGATTTGAAACCCTTCATTTCAAGCTTCTCTACATAGGGCATATTTAACACCTGAGCGAAATTAAGGTGAAATATAGTTATATATCTTTCCCATTAGAGCGGGATTACTAAACTATGCCCTCAAGCTCTAAAATCTTCTTCTGACGTAGATATATTACGGGAATGCCATTTTCGCGAAGCCTTTTCTTTAAAGCCTTATCATTAGTGCATACAATCACATTTGGCATATTTAACGCAAATTCCAATATTTGTTGATCTATAGGTTTCTCTCCAAACCTACCGATTTCAAGTGTAATAAACTTTTCGGCCAGCTTCTTGGCCATCCTAACTGCCATAAGGTCTCTTCCCTTAACTTTACGCTCTATCAAATCTAGCTCATTAAGAACGACATTTGGGATAGCAATCTCAAAATTTACGTCAAGAATACGTTGGAGTTCACCCACTATATCAACTCCGAATTGCCCTGGAACTAAGAGAAAATTTGTATCCGGCACTACAATCCACTTTCTCATGAAGTCCACCATTAAAAATTGAAAAATAAAGTTATTACTCCCTTATGAAGCCATAACCAATAAGCCTCCACCTTGAACCTACTTGTCTACTTATAGCAACCCTCTCTCCAGGCTCTGCACATATTGGTATCTGAAGTTTTAATTCTATCTCATCCTTGCCCAATCCTGTAACTAGACCCATTGTTCTAGCTGTTCCCACATTTAATAAGAGCACTTCTCTTCTTTTTATTGGTTCCACTCTAAGTTCTTCCTCGGTTCCTACAACCCTCTCTAACAAGTGAACCTCTAAACGAAGCTCTTGCCATACAGGTGGAAGATTCCCAGGTTTTCCTACAACATTGCCGGCCATAAGATCTCCCTTCGTGAGAAACGGATCCAATTTAGTTCCAACACCCACTAATCCACCTGGATACGCCTCTTCTACGAACCTACCACCAGCTTGGAGCGATACAATTTCTGTTGTTATTGGTTCATACTTTATTCTACCATGTTCTTCATAGGGGACTCCTGGTCTTATTTCAATTTCATCTCCAACTTGTAACTTTCCTTGAATAATTGATCCTCCAATAACTCCACCCACAAGTTTCTCTGGGGTCGTTCCTGGTTTGTTAACATCAAAACTTCTCAGAACAAGCATCCTAGGAGGTTTATTTGGATCTCTCTTGGGCGTTGAGATTACATCCTCTATTGCGTTTAATAAAATATCAACGTTAGCACCATGAAGGGCCGATATCGGAATTATCGGAGCATTCTCAGCTACGGTACCTTTAACAAACTCTTTAATTTGCTCATAGTTTTCTATAGCCTGCTCTTTTTTAACAAGCTCTATTTTGTTTTGGGCAATTATTATATTTTTATTGCCCACTATCTGAAGGGCCATCAAATGTTCTCTTGTTTGTGGTCGTGGACATGGTTCATTTGCAGCAATAACTAAAATGGCCCCATCCATTAAAGAAGCACCCGCAAGCATAGTAGTCATCAAAGCCTCGTGACCTGGAGAATCAATAAACGAAACCCTTCTTTCAAATTCAGTTTCAGCACCACAATACGGACACTTTGGAGAAGTTGAATATTTGCCACAGCTCGGGCATTTTCTTATTTCAGCGTCGGCAAATCCTATTTTAATTGTAATACCCCTTCTAAGTTCTTCACTATGAGTATCTGTCCAAATGCCAGTTAGGGCCCTCGTCAATGTAGTCTTACCATGATCAACGTGACCTACCATACCAATATTAACCTCGGCTTGCTTAAACTTTTTCTTCGCCATTTCCCTCGCCTCCAAAAGTAAGGATTCATTCTCCCTTATTAACCTTGCCACAAGAGCTTTTAAAATTAATCGATGGAACAGAAATTAAATAAAAGGGAGAAAACCTCATGGATACACTATTTTAACGTTTATTTGGGCAATTTCATGGCTTATTGTATTGCCCCTAACAGTCTTCTTCCTTCTTTCCCCTCTTTCTTGAGGTCTGAATCCAGGCCCTCTTGAGAGGAGTATTCTAACTCTTCTTGGACCATGAACATCTGGTCTCATTGGAAATCCATCTTTATCTGTCCCGCCAGTTATTTTGAGCTTAACCTCAGCAGGAATTTCATTCCCAAAGATTTCACTCAAATTAAGCCCAAGCTCTTTTGGTTCAATTTCGTCTCCTATTCTTAATCCTATAAGCTTCTCTGCTTCCGCTCCGGTAATCTCAACTTGTTTTGCGACTCCACTTTTTGTGTCAGATATTACAAGCTTGAATGTGGCCATTTCCTCCCACCTCCACGTTCATTAGCGGGATTCATTGGGTAAACCCCTTGTCCACCATGGGCTAAGTAACTTTATTTAAAAAGGTTTCTTTGAGTTAGTTCTGTTAGCTTATTGTTGAGAGAAAGTTCACAAAAATGCAAAATCTATAAGAATTTTCACTGAGAGTAAGCAAACCGCGCGCGCACTATTAGGTGATGTTGTTTTAAATCTCCCCCGTATGGCGAATACTATCATCTTAGGATCAAATACTCACATCTTCTTCGTCTCTTATACCCTTTACTTTTGGAAGGCTTGCTGCTCACGAAGGGGAAAATGGCAGTTATTTTTTATCACTCCATTCGATTAGTTTTTCTATAAACACTCCCATAATGACTACAAAGATAATTGTTAAAATGAGCCTTATTGCCATAAATTTTGGTCCAAGAAATTGAAGTTCTACCATCTCTTGTGGGATTTTTATACATGCCCATGCTGAAAGAAAGATGATGATATTAGATATTTTAGCCCCTTTCTTAAGTAAGGCGGCAGCTATTGGAAAGGCAATATAAAGGGGACCAGTTGGTAACGTACCAAGGACTATCGCAAAGAGAATACCCTTCATACCAGATGTGCTTCCAAGATATTTCACAACAATATCTTTTGGGATCCATACTGCAAAAAGACCTAATATTATCATCACTGCAGGAAGTATCCACACCATCTCAATAAAAAACTCCCATGATGTACTAATTACCGCTTCCTTTTTATCTGGAAAAATTGATAGAAGGACTACAAGGATTATTAAAATTAATCCTAACAGGACCCAATCTCGAATCATTTCCCCTTCCTTCTTCATAAGATTGCCCCCATAATCAAGGCGATGATAATTGCGATGATAAAACTCAGTCCATTCCGGAGAAACGCTATCCTCTTTCCGAGTTCTTTTATCTCTAAGGGGAGTGTGACTGTTCCAATCATGGTTAATGTAGTTATAAATGCAGCGACTGCACTAACTGATGCACCATTCTCAAGAAGAGAAGCTGCCAAAGGGAATGACAATAAAGCAGGGATGTGCATTAATGCTCCAACTGCACCAACAAGCAATATCCCTCTAATTCCTGATTGTTCACCTATAAATCCTGATATTTGTTCAGGTGGCACGAATCCGAGAAGTAAACCAATGATAATTATAATTATAAAGATCATCGGAAGCATTCTAATGAAAGATTTCCCGGCTATTTTGAGAGATTGTATGGCTTTATCCTTGTCTTTAGCAAATGCTATCAAAAGACCAAAGATAGCTATAATATTAATAATGAGTGCAGTGACATTCATTTAATCACCCGCCTCCTCTGTTTCCAACAGGTTTATTACTATTTTTTTCGTCTTTAATCTCCATACCTTTTCTGGCGCTCCGCCACCCTCCTCTATATACCCAGCGACTTCTATGATACCTGCATTTTTAAGTTCAGAAAGATGATAATATAACCCAGATTTTGTTAATTGTTCTCCTTTTTTAATTAGATATTCATAAATTTCCCTTGTACTTCTACTCCCGTTGCCAATGTATCTAATTATCAGCCATCTAGTTGGAAAGCGTAAAGCTCTAACAAAATTACGAAGCCGAAGCCAGTTTGGAGGTACATCTTCTGGGGGTTTGCATGATACATCATTACACATGTGAATCACCACAATTTTATAGTCATTGACAGTAATATATTAGTAATATATAAAACTTTCTTCAACGATAAAAACTATAATAGCGTGAAAATTAAAAAGAAAAAACAAAAATCTGGCTCACTTCTGAGCGAGGGCAATAACCATCTTCCATATCCTTACAACATACTCCGTAGTAGGTGGATAACTCTGAACAACTTCGACGATCTCTGCTTCCTTTTTGAAAACTGGGAAGTCTTCCATTATTTTTTCAAGTATTTCCTTTTTTGGTGCTTTCCAGATAGTATATGAACCATGAGTGAAGTTATAACTGGCCAAAAACTCTAATCCTTTAGGAAGTTCTGCGCCTTCAACCAAAATGGATTCAAAGAATCTAGTAGCTTCCTTGAGTGCAGCTATTTCCTCTTCAGGGGCCCACTTATGGGTTATAATATACATCGGCAATTTTCACACCTCCAAAATAACTTCCTAAGACCTCTCATGGTGTTAGAGGGAGCACACAAGGGAGAGGAAGAATTGTCCAAGGCTTTCATGATGCTCCAATCAATTACTTACTCCTCTTCCTAGCTGAATTTTTTCAATTGTGGCTAGTGTTCTTGTTATATTTAAAGATTTCCATAATCAAATCAAGAGTTAAGTAACATTTAATTTTACTTAGAACAACAAATTCATCATTAAATCTTTAGAAACTTATACAATATCACAATACCAGAAACTCTCGAATGATTCAGTTTAATATCAAAACTTTTTTATATACCTTCACTTTACCTTTTCAACAAAGAGGTGAGAAAAATGGCGAAGGAAAAAACAACTCTTCCACCAACCGGTGCAGGTTTAATGAGATTTTTCGACGAAGATACAAGAGCGATAAAAATAAGCCCCAAAGGGGCCATAGCAATAGTATTGATTTTCATTGCCATTGAAATACTCCTCAACGTCTTTGGAAGCCAAATCTTTAGTTAAAGGAGTGTTTTCTTCAACCCTCTTGCATTTAATTCCTCATTCACTATCCTTCTAATAGCATCTTCAATATATCCTTTAAGGAGGGTTTCAACATCAGCCTTTATCTGATCAATATCATGCCGTAATCCCTCTAGAAGTCTGATGTATTCCTTAGCCATTTCAAGTTGTCCCTCTTGTTTTATAAGTTGCTCCTTTAAATGTTCAAAATCTTCCTTAATCACTTGAAGCCTCTTTAATTCTCTTGTAAGTTCATCCATTTGTTTTATTAACTTAGAGTTTTCCTCTTTCAACTCTGCAATAACTCTTTCTTTATGCTCAAGTTCTTTTACTAGTGCATTATATTCCGAAGCAATATTGTGAAGTTGCTCAATCTCCCTTATGGGAGGAACTTGCCCATTTCCAAGGATTATCACATCAGGTCCAACATTTACTATATCTGAAGGGCGGATTCTTATTTTTCTTTCGCTTGAAAACATTCCTGTCTGAACTTCACCAGTTTTAGCAAGGTTCTCTAGAGTCTTAATTTTAAATATAAAATAGAACTGGTCATGATCTACTTCAACATTAATGTCCGTTACATAACCCAGTATTTGTCCCTCGGTTAACGACACCACGAACTTATTAACAAGTTGATTTGCCTGTTGACTTTCGGCCATGGCATTCACCTAAGAAAGATTTTTGAAGTTACTATACTTAAGCCTTTCTCGAAGTTAAAAAGGTGAAGATTATGATAGTCTTTGTAGGTCGTTCAAATGTTGGAAAAAGCACCCTCATATTCAGGCTCACAGGCAAATACGTCAAGCGAGGAAAGAGACCGGGAGTTACCAGAAAACCTATCGAACTCGGTTGGAGGGGCAAGACAATAGTAGATATGCCCGGATTTGGATTTATGAGTGGAGTACCAAAACACGTTCAAGAGAAAATAAAAACTGAAATAGTGAGATTTATTGAAAACAATGCTGATAAAATTGATCTAGCTGTTCTTGTCATAGATGGTAAAAGTGCCCTCGAAATTATCGAACGCTGGGAAAAACGAGGAGAAATCCCAATAGATGTCGAATTCTTCCAGTTTCTTCAAGAGCTAGAGATTCCAACCATTGTAGCTGTTAATAAAATGGACAAAATGAAAAATATTCCTGCTACAATAAACAAGCTTATAGAGAAATTCGGGCTTTCCGGTAGTTGGGATGATCATAAAGATACTTTTATACCAATTTCAGCAAAATTTGGTACAAATCTCGAGGAACTCAGAAAATTAATAGAAGAAAAGATCAAAAGGTCTCAAGAACAACGTGGGTTATAGTTTCTCTAACACCGTCAAGAGAAGCTACTTCCTCTAAAATCTCATCAAGTCTTGTTTTGTCCGCTTCCACAATAAGATCTATGTCACCAGTAACTCTGTGAATCCGTTTAATTTTAAGCTTTCTAATGGACTCATAAACTTGTTTTCTTTTTGTGGGTTCAATTCTAACAAAAATAAACACATCCCTTTTTTCTCCCCAAGGAATTCTAATGCTCTGTCTGTAAGATCGATAAACCCTCTTCCTGTTCTTATATATCCAAGCTCTTTGAGAGTCTTAAGGTGATTGCTCAGAGCTTGTCTCGTTATTCCAAGCTCATCTGCAATTTCATCTTGTGTTTTTTCAACTGTGTGTACCTCTATAGTCTTCCCCTCTTTGTAAAGCTTCTTAAGCAATTCTATCTGCCTTGATGTAAGTGCAGTTTCATTATTCATTTTCAATCACCCCTTACTATTTTCTTTGCCATCATAAACCAATACGTTTGAGAGTTTAATAAATCTTTTGGTCTTTGTAAACAAATCCCACTACTTATTGCCATCCAATGCTCAGGGTTAATTTTTTAATTATTTCCTTTTTAATTTTAACTATGAATAAAGCCAAGTACACAAACAGAGTTCCAGAAGATAGAAAAGAAGTTGTTGAAGTCATCAAAAAGCTCAAAAAACCTGTAAAAGTCATGATAATAGGGAGTGTAGATAGTGGAAAGACCACACTCACAGTCTTTTTAGCAAATGAACTGTTAAAAGAGGGCCTTAGAGTAGGAATAATTGATAGTGATATAGGTCAAAAGGGAATTCTTCCTCCAGCAGTCATTAGCCTTGGATTTCCAGAGAAGGTGTTTACCTCGCTAGATGAGATAAAAGCCGAAAAACACTATTTTGTAGGCACCATTACTCCCAATCAGTTCTTTGGGGAAATGATAACTGGTGTAAAACTCCTTGTGAATGAGGGCATTAAAAGGGCAGACGTTATTCTTATAGACACTACTGGCCTAGTCCATGGCCCAGGTGTAGAATTAAAACGAATGAAAATCGAAGTAACTAATCCTGACATTATTATTGCCCTTCAGAAAAAAGACGAGCTTGAAAATATTATTCAGCCTTTTGAGGATAAAATAAGAATATTCAAGTTGAAAATTAGTGAAAACGCGAGAATTCACACCAGAGAAGAAAGAAGAAAAATAAGACGAGACAAGTGGAAAAGATATTTCAAAGAATCCCATGAATGGGAGATTGACCTGCAACAGATAAACATAAGTGGCACGCTAATGTTCCAAGGGACAAAAATCACTGAAGAAGAGAAGAATACACTAGAGCGTCTTTTTAGGTGGATAATCTTTCACGGAAGAAAAATTTCCAATAAGTATTTCGTGGTAAAAGCCGATATTGGGAACTTTCCCAGAGGATTTGATCGAAACACACTTGTAACCTGTGATTTTGAAAACTTAAGCAATCTTATCGTTGGCCTTATAGACAGGAAAGGGTTTTGTTTGGGATTGGGGATTCTCAAGCTCATAAATTTCAACGAGCTTAAAGCTCATTTAATGACTCCCCTAAATAAGGAAGAACTTGAAAAAATTACGGAAATAAGGTTAGGCAGAATTAGAGTTAGGGAAGACGGAGAAGAGCTCGGCCTCCTCCCTAGAGAAGCCCTTTAGAGAAACATTTTTAACCAAAAAGTGTCTGGTAGTATTAGGTGCTCCTAATGGAAGTCAAAGGACTCGTTGAAATTGTAAGACCGGCTAATTGTATTATCGCAGGTTTAGTAGGCATCCTTGGCGCTACTGTGGCCTTAGGTAGTTTACCTCCTAACAAAACAAGTTTGCTGATATTCTTAGTAGTTTTCTTAGGATGTAGCTGGGGAAACACTATAAATGATTATTTTGATTATGAAATTGATAAAATTAACAGACCAAAGAGACCTCTTCCG
This sequence comes from Thermococcus sp. EP1, assembly GCF_001317345.1. NCBI lineage: Archaea > Methanobacteriati > Methanobacteriota > Thermococci > Thermococcales > Thermococcaceae > Thermococcus > Thermococcus sp. EP1. Next base: position 75,416 of record NZ_JXCG01000006.1, read on the forward strand.
AGAGGAGCCTTTTCCAGAAATACTGCCCTCATTTATGGTCTCTCCCTGGCACTTTCAGGCCTTTTTATAGCATATTTAATTGGTATTGAAGCATTTCTCTTTGCATTAGGTGCATATTTATTGATGTTCCTCTATGCATGGAAACTCAAACCCCTGCCATTCATCGGGAACTTAGCCGTTGCAACCTTAACTGGAGCAACGCCTATTTACGGCGCAATCGCCGTTGAGAAAATAGGGTTAGCAGGTTATCTTGCTCTTTGTGCATTCTTGGTAAACGTTGCCAGAGAAATTTTCAAAGATGTCGAAGACATAGAAGGTGATAAAATCCAAGGTGCAAAGACCCTCCCTATTATTTGGGGAGTTAAGAGGGCTTCCATGATTGGAGTTTTATTCAACATAACTACCATTATGGCGTCGTTCCTTCCTGTAAGGGTGGGAATAGGTCTTGGATACTTCCCTATAATCTTTGTGGATGGAATAATTTTATGGGCAAGTTACGAAGTTTTAAAAAGCCCCTCTCCTACAACTGCCGGGAAGGTTCAAAGAAAGCTGAAAATTGCCATATATTTGGCAGTGCTTAGCTTTTTACTAGGATCAATAACAAGGGAGGTGTAGTAAATGGAATTTAGAGACGTAATCGAAAAAGAGTTGGCTAATCCTAAACTTTGGACTCTCATCACGTTTAAAACCCCATATGGACCTGGTGAAACCATGGATCAACTAGCAAATCTTCTTGAAGAACTGGGATGGAAAGTCACCTTTAAAGCAAATTGGTGGACTGCAGACATCCCGTATGGGGTGATCAGATTAGACGCAGAATATGAAGGCCGAGAGAAAATAATCTTGGGGAGATGGATACTTGGAAGCAAGTGTGAACTTCTTAAAATCGAGAACCTAGACTTGGAAAAGGGCAAAAATGAGTTCTACAGACTAGTAGACGGAATTACATCAACACTAATACATGACCCAGTTATTAGAACTATGAGAGAACAATATTAACACCACTTTTTAATATTTTAAAAAAGGAAAAATCATTCAAGAATCTGGTAATAGCCTATCTCTGGTTCAAAGATTTCACCCTCCGCCAAAAGGGTCCTAATGGCCTCTTCAATGGTTTCTATATCGTACTTGTCTTGCAGTTTTCTTTGAATAAACTTAAGTGAAACGGCCATTCCCTTTGATCGGAGAATCTCAAGTACTGCTTTCTTAACTTCTTCCAAACCTTCCTTAACTTTTTCGGCCTCCTCAAAGAATTCTTCCTCAAATGCAGACTCCTCAGCTTTTTGCTCCATTATCACAGCATAAAGTTCATCAATGGTAGCAAGTAAATCTTCGGATATTCCTTTGTTCTTAGCTATTACTCTCGCTTTTGCTGTTATTCCATACGTATTATATATCTCAAAGGCCAATCTTGCCTTCTTGATGTGCTCCACTTTATCTCTTAAGGTCTCATAGCGATGTAATATCCACATGTTCGGGTCTACTCTGGTCACTCCTTCAATCAACACTTGCTTATCATCTCTCCATTCTGTAATTTTACCAATTAGCTGAACCATGTCTCCTTTTTTCACTAAACGAATGAATCTCGTATCATCCCTAAACCCAAGAACCCATATCACTCCAGTTCCGTCATCAATCTGAAACTTACCATAAGTTTCATCCTCTGCAATAATTGGTTCTCTGACTACAGTGCCTACAATTTTTGCTCTGTAAACTTTCCTTGCATCCTTTGTGATTAGATAATTAGGTTCGAAATCACCCTCACTTTTTACATAAAACCCTTCAAGTATATCCTTTATATAAACCCTAGTTGAAGGTAATCTCTTTTTCATTCTAACCACCCTGCAAGAGCATTTTTAATTTTCGGGAGAAGCTTTTTTTCGAGTTCTTGCACTTCCTCTAGATACTCTATGTCCACATTGCTAAAGTCCTGAACAACCTCACCGTAAATGTGCATTTCTTCATTCCTAATGACTCTACCAATTATCCTCACTGTCTGACCAATTTTTGGTAAGATGTTCTCCTCACATTCAATTGGAACAACCCCAGTTCCGTCATCAAGCCAGAAAATATAGTCTATCTTATCTACCTTGACAACTTTACCAATAAGGGATACTCTAAGATCATCAAGAGTAATTTCAGAGATTTTTCTTTCCACAGCAGGTCTGCGTCTTTTAATACGAACTGGCATCTCTTCCATATCACTCTACCTCCTCCAAAAGCTCTCTCCTAACTCTTTCAATTTCTCTTTTACAATCCACATCATCCCAAGATGAAGCCTTCAATATCAGGCCTAAGAAGCGATCTTCAACAACATTTCCTCTAACTACTATCTCTTTACCAAGCACATGATAAAATTCATCCTCTGCTAGCTTTCTACCAGCTTCCCTTGTAGTCATGCCTGTTTTTATCAGTTCCTTAAGTTTCTCGCCTATTTCTTCAGGTTCTACACCGAGAATTTCTACCACGTCATCTCCAAATAAAGTGACTCTAATGTAACCTGTGGAATCATCCAGACCAAAGTCAAGAATCGTAGCAGTTATTGGTTTTACTTCCCCATGTTCTATACATATCCATACGTTTGTCGCTGGATCATAATCAACTTTTCTCCTACATTGAGGACATGCATCATAAGCAATGACTCTGTAAAGTTTGGCTATTGTGCCCCTAACTTCTACAAATTTCTCTCCACCCATTAGCTCTCCAATCTTCTTTCTTGTGTAATTATAGCTCCTAACCTCCTCAATAGGCGGAATCTCACTTACTCTTGGGTCGTCCGGATTTAAAATGAGTCTGCTCCTGAAGCTTACATGAAGCTCTGGAAGACCTCTAAGACTTTCCCTTACATCGGCGTTTATTATCTTAACCACACTTCCAACTTGTATCTCATTGTAATACTTTGCAATTTCAGAATCCCACAGAACAACTCTTGCCCTTCCAGTGCTATCATAAATCAGAAGTCCTGCTACCCTTCCTAAAGAACCATCTTTCTTCTTGTATTCCCTAACAGGATATTTTCGAAGAACTCTTCCAACTATATTAACTCCCCTCATTCCTGGAACCAAATCAGCGAGATGCATAAGTGGAGCTTCCTCTTCTTCAGTTTTTACCCCGAGTTCTTCTGCCAGTAAGAGAGCAGCGGCATGCTCAGAGATCTCATTAGCCCGTGCAATCTCATTGATTTTAGCTTCTATCTCCTCCATACTCATGCCTGTTTTTTGCCGTATTCTTTTTACAATCTCATCTTTAGTTATGACTACCATATACACTCACCTAGATAGTAATTAATAGAACAGGTATTTAAAGTTTTTGAATTCGCAATAAACCCTTAATATTTCCCTATACCTCTGAAAAAGAAAAAATAAGCAGCATAAAGAATTACTACTCGGTGTTTTCGTTTTTTTGTTCCTTCTCTATTTTAGATATCAAGTCAGAATACTCTGCATGAACAACTTTTTTAAAGGCCTCTTTAATTATGAGAGGATCATTCTCTGGAAAGCCATAAAGCTCAGCAAACTTTTGGGTTGTTCCAAGGATTTTTGTTCTTTCATAGGGCTCCGCATATACCAAGCCCATTCCCAGCAGACGTTTTATATGTTCATATACCTGGCTTCCTCTGAGCTTCACTAATTTGCTCTGCTCGATTGGCTGAAGATATGCTATCAATGCGAGTGTCTTGAGTTCTCCTGTTCTCAGATCTGGCCTTGGCATTAACTGAACTACCCTTTGAGAATACTCTTGCTTAACTTGCATTACGTATTTGTCTCCTAAAACCCTCACTACCTCTATAGCACTGTTTCTTTCTGCATATTCCGCTGCTATAAGCTCAATAAGCTTCTCGATATAGTCAAGGGATTTTATTCCCAAAGCCTTCGAAATCTCTTTCACACTCAGCGGCCTACCAGATACGAATAAAGCAGCCTCAACTAGGGCCTTGTCCTCAATTAATCCCATGATCATCACCTAGAGAGATATTTCAGAATTAATATTGTATTATTCTTTGCATTTTATATTGGTTTCGCATTAGTTACCTCTTGAAAGTCTCATTCTTTAGGGCGGGAAGAAGGTTAGTTCTCATAAAACACACGATACATGGAAACGTATTTCTCTTTTTCCAGTAAGAATTCGTCGTCTTCTGGATAATACTTCGCAAGTTCTGGATTTTCACCAGCGAATTTTTTAATAGACTCCATAGAATCCCAGATAGTTACAAGAAGGAAATGAGCCACTGTGTCTTCATCTTTTCGTGTGAAATATAGTTTTAGTAAACCATCGACAGAGCTATAATCCGGTACTGCCCTTTCAATTAAGAACTTCTCATACTCATCAGCTTTCTCAATAGGAACTTTGCCATGCCACAACCTCATAATTGCCAAAATATCACCTCCTCTTTACTCTATAAACATTACATGATATATGAACATTGTGCATTCAAATAATAGGATTGATAAATCGGAGTTCTGATGATTTTATCATCCAATCATGCTTCCAATGCCCATTTAGCACTTTTCCAAAAGCTGATTACCCCTATACCGCTTCCTACAACCCAAAGAACGGCGAGTATGATGAACTTAAGCTCATGAAATTGCACTTCAAGGGTTGAGAACAACACTGCTGAGATCATGAAAATGAGAGAAAGGACAAACAGTCGATAAAAATCAAGCTCATACTCAACTCTTTCTATATCCTCTCTCTTTGATCTCTTCAGTGCTCTGTAGATTAAATAGAATGTCAAAGCATAGAGTAACCAGATAACAGCCTGAGGCCCTATTTCTGGTATTGCTGCTGGATTTATCCCGAAACCCAGAACTACGTAGTATAACAACAACACAGGAATTAAGAACTTAAGCTCCCCCTTTGTAGGAAGAAGTCCTTCCATATCATCATCTCTATCGAATTTTTGCCTCCAAATGTAGATTAAAAGGAGAATAACTCCAAGCGTGCTCACAGCAGATGTGAAAGATGCAAATGGTGATGGAGAGTTAGAGCTTTCAAGCATCCCAAATATAAAAGCAAAAAGATAAGGTCTTTTGAGTAGTGGGCTGGGTAATACATTCCTTTTAGATGTTAATAATTCAGCAACACCTATAGGGAGTATAAAAGACATAAATGGGTGCCAAAAGAGTACTATTACAAGAACCTCTAAGATGCCTATGCCTCCAATGTGAATTGGCGACTCCCACTCAGGATTCCATATAACTTTCGTTATGTATGCCTCATAAAGACCGAAAATAACGCCTGCTAAGTAGAGTGTTTCGAATCTTGGTTTCCCAAAGTGGTAAACAACTGAACCTAAAATTAGAGTGTGGAGTCCATAGAGGGGAAGAATTACAAGTAGTCCCCAGGAAGTAAAGAAAGGATAAAGAGTTGCTCCTATCGTAACTTCACCAAAGAAAGCTGAGAATGAAGCAATGATCAGCCAGAAAAAGGGTCTTCTCACCATTTCACCTCCACAACTCACCTACTCTTTTTCAAGCTACCTCTTCTTTTTACTTTATGAGTTTAGATGAGCTCTTTATATTCGATGAGGATGAACTTTAGAGTTTCTCTATTACCTTCATGACTATGTTAAAAATAATTGCTCAGCACAAAGAGTACAAAACCTACCACAATTAATCCAAGGAGTATCACTATTGCACTCTCAAGTTTTGAGTAATCTCTAAGCTCCCTACTCTGACTAAGAAATTCTTTCTGTTTTACCTTCGACATTATTTCAGAATCTTTAATGGTTTTCTGGTCGGGAAAAGGACCACGCATTGAGCGCACCTATCTATTTTTATCTTCAAATTTTAATAAATTTATCGCTTTTAAAAGTTCCTCCTCGTTCTTGAAAGTAGTATTACATCAATCCCCATTGCTAGAAGTTTTGCAACACCAAAACTAATCCCTTTAGAAGAGGCCGTTGTAAAAGCTAACTTTCCATTAAGTCTTATCTCCATAATATCATCACTAAAATCTCATTACTTAAAGAATTATAAATTTTCACAAACATCATTCCCTTGAAGAGTTTCTACTAGGCAATCTCCTCATGTAGAACCTTTTTCCTTCATACTCAAGTTCAATGAGCTTTCCCGTATTCAAAAGCTTTTCAACGATCCCCCAATCAACATTTGCTTTCTTTAAAAGTTCCTTCACGCCATCTTCTCTCATCGGATGAACACTTGTAATGCTCAATAAGTCCTCCTCAATGTTTCCCGTAAAAGTGAAAGCATTTCCTTCGTAGCCAATTAAATATTCAACCCTATCAACGACTTTTGCAAAAGTTTGAAATGCCTGGTTAATAATTTCTTCTTTTGGTGGTTTAACCCATTTTTCCGTTGGTGGTCTAGTAGGAATTGAGATATATGCTACATCAGGCTTTAGCTCTTTCAAAAACTCTGCTATCCTCTCAAACTCATCTCTATAATTTACTCTATCAATTAGCATAGTCTCTGTTACAAGTTTACCTTTGAACTCTTTTCTAAACTCTATCATACCCTCCAAAATTGTATTAAGCCTCAGACTTTTATGAGGCCTATCTATTTTTCGCCATAACTCCTCACTAACAGCATCAACTTTTAAAGAGACAAAATTAAACCTCAACAGCTCTTCTCTAACATCATCACGCCATATCAAAGAAGAGTTCGTTAAAATTGCAAGAGGAATTTCAAGTTCCGTTAAAAGCTCAGCCTCCTTTCCAAGGTTTACATCTAATGTTGGCTCTCCATCAGGAACAAAAGTAATATAATCAATTTTCTCATTTCTTGCCTTCACTTCTTCAACTTTTTTCTTAACGTCTTCAAAGATAACTTCTGGACCATAAAACTCCTTTCTTTTAATTTCCATCTTTAGGGTCTTCCCAACTTGGCAGTAAACACAAGCATAAGAACAAAACTTGTCGGGAATGTTGTTTACCCCAAGACTTCTCCCAAGTCTGCGAGAAGGAACAGGACCAAAGGCAATTAAGGTTCTCATAATGATCACCAAAATTAGGTTAATCTAATCCTCTTTAAGGTTTTTGTATTACCACTCTGGCTGACCATAGCCTTGGTAAAGGACATAAACCGCGTAACAACTAACTTTTTTCTTCTCCTAAAGACTAAGACCCTCAGATAGGTAAGAGTTATTTTAAAGCTCTATCACTTTTCCAACATATAGGGGCTCAAAGTTTTTTCCAAAAGTGTACATAAATGATGCCATTGCTTCAAAACCCGTGCAATGACCTGCATAAAGTTTTTGAACGCCCAATTCTTTTAGACCTCTTATTGCCTCCCTCCGCAATCTCTCGTTAGAGCCCATCAGATGGAAACCTCCTATTAGGGCCTTAACAGGTTTATTCAACGAACTTTGAGCGACTATATTTAAGATCCCACTGTGACCACAACCCGTTATTACAATGACACTCTCTCCATCTTCTACAACTAGTGCTATATCATCCCTAACAGGATCTTTGATAAGCCCATTATCTTTCACAATATATCCAACTCTTCTATCCCAAGTTACTCTCTTGATCTCTCCGCTAGTCCAAACTCCATCAAAAATCTTTAATGGCTTTTTATCAAGAATAAAGTTTGCTCCAAGCTTTTCCAATTCTTCTTGGAGATATGGAATCCCTATATCCCTTCGCTTGGGCTTTAGTGCTATTCGCTGTAGAAAGATCTCAGGGTGAGCATAAATATCTATAGCACTTCTCCTAGCTCTAAGAAACTCCTTCAACCCTCCAGTGTGATCGTAATGACCGTGAGTTAAAACGACTGCATCGATTTTTTCTGGATCTATTTCCAAGGCTTCCATGTTATGGAGAAGAATTTTCCCTTCCGTTCCAACATCCACTAAAATTCTCCTCCCATCGTATTCAATAAAAAGAGAAAATCCATGGTATCCTAAGAGGCCCTTTTTAAACCCTGCATGATTCTCAAAAAGTACTGTAATTCTCATCTTTGACTCCCTCAAATCAACAGTTTACCAAACTCAACTTCTAAGGTCTGTGTCGTTCTCCATACGAAAGCTCCTTCTCCTTTGAGAACATGCTTTCTCATGGCTCCTTGTGGGACCCCATTTGCTTCATAAATCATGCTCTGCAGATCAGGATCATTGTAAAGGACAAGTGTCGGACCCGGAACATTAAGAAGGTTCTCTGCTACATATCTAGACGCTAAAAGAGTAACTCTTCCCCTCATGGGCTGGGTCAATAAAGGAATAGCAGCACTTCCTGGAGTAGTATAGAAAAGAACTGCAGCATCATCAATACCTATTAAGGTATTCCTTCTATCTTTCACTGCTGCTGCAAGAATTAAGAACGCCATTCCTACAAGAGTTATGCTGTAAGCGTTGCCAAAGTCTATGAGAACACTTTTTCCAAGCTCTGGAGGTTTGCCCTTAAAGAAAACCTCATCAAGAGTAGTATAAGTTTCTCGTATCACTTCACTATACTTCTCTTTAGACACTGCAGCCTCTGGAACACTTTTTATTTTTCCTGTTAGTATATCAGAGTAAAGTTTATTCGTAAGGGAACGATCTAACCCATAAATTGTTTGGATTATAGTTGCCGCTGTGTAAAAGTTCTTTAAAATACCTTCCTTTGCCATTTTTATTGGATCCAGACCAGTTGGTTTATTGTCCTCTATTTTTACTATTGTATCAAACTTCTCCTTTGAGTATTTTCCTCTCGTATCAAAGAAAACCAATCCATATTCCTTCTCTAGAAACCTATCCCCAATGTACTCAATCACTTTGGTTGGATCATCGTCGATCCCAAAAATTTTCAAGCTCCTTCCGTGGTAAACAGGATCATAGTATATTTCTTTCTCTTCATACTCTAAAATTTTTACAGCTAATTTGCTATATTTCATGAGGTTCACCAAACAATTATTAGGTAAATGAAGTATAAACGGATTTCTCTTAAGTAGAAGATAAAAAGAAAAGTCACCAACCACCTTTGCCTTGTCCCCTTCTGTGTCCCATTCCTTGACCTCTTCCACGGCCCATCGTTCGGCTGCTGCCTCTTCCAGGACCCATCCCCCCTTCAGGGCCTAGAATTGCTTGAGTCAATTCACCACGTAAAAATGCCCTCACAGCTTCTTCTACAGTCATGGTTGGAGGAGCTGAAACAAACCTTATGCCTGATGCTTGAAGTATTTGGGAAGAGTTGGGTCCAAACTGACCAGCTATGACAACATTTGCACTTTCATTTATACAAAATTGAGCCGCCTGAACACCAGCTCCTCTTGAAGCACTTGCACCAGGATTAGGAGCTACTTTAGTATTTTTTATTTGCCCTTCTTCAATATCCACTATTGTGAACATTGGAGCTCTCCCAAAAGCTTGGTTAACAAAATCATTCAATCCACCTTTCGCAGTTGCTACCACTATTTTCATGATTATCACCCCAAAGAATTAGGGAGACCGAATTTAAAAAAGTTTGCATAAGCTCAAAAAACCTCCACCCCTATTTGGCCTCAGAAAACCTCTGATAATGAGAAGCACTATGAAGCCCAAGGTATACGGAAGGGCCACAAAAAGTAGCTTTATGAAAAAGTAAATAATTCCAATCAGCAAAAGCATGTCAATCAAATAATAAGGTTCTCTCAGGCGATAGTTAAAGAAACTTTGTCTTCTATAGCCCCTCCCCATTCCTCGTGGCATTTTTAATCCTCCAAAAATTAAAGAGAAAAGTTCACCACCAGCCAAAATATCTAGCTATCCAGTTTCTTCTATTTGGCATTCCAGTCCATGGACAGTATCCTAATCTTGCTCCCCAGCCACGTCCTCCTCTACCCCAACCTCTACCAAATCCTCCTCCTATACCTCTACCAAATCCTCTACCCCAACCAAAGCCGTACGCTGGATACGGTGGAACAGGAGGATAATACTGTGGGTTCTGGGAGGACACTTGAACAGGAGGATAAGATGGAGCTCGTGGAAATTCTGATGGTGGCGAAGGAGTTTCTCCCTTTATAATTCTGTCAACAGCTTCCTTTATTGATGTTCCTGCCGGAAAGGTGTAGTATTTGATCCCAGCTGCTTGAATGGCACCCATGGCATTTGGCCCTATTTGTGATGCTATTATTGTATCAACCCCTTCGTTTATAAGTGCCTGTACAGCTATTGGACCAGCCCCTCCTCCTGCGTATGCAGCTTGATTTTGGAGTACTTTGACATTCTTTATCTCCCCATTCTCCACATCAACTATTGTAAACACTGGTGCCCGCGCAAATACTGGAGCTATGGTATCTTCCAATCCTCCATTTGTCGAACTTGATATTCCAATCCTCATCCTCATCACCACCCATATTTCTGTTATGTGCATATGCACAAAATCTTAAAAACTTTTCGATTAACTTAACATTTAGCCGGAACATCAGTTTTCTGCTACTTTTCTTCAAATTCATTCCAGATTTCGTCAAACTTCCTCCCACAATATGCTTGAGCACAATGTTTAAACCTCTCGGCTGAGCGAAGAACACAATTTAACGCTCCGTTTGATCTCTTTTCCACTAATTCAAAACTTGCATCACCCCCTGATTTCGTATATCGAGAAAAATTTTGAATCCCCATAGTGAGTATCTGCCAAAGTTTCATAATCTTTCATACCAAATGCAACTCTAAGCTTTCTCATTTCCAGATCATCATGATAGCATATGCACAAAATTTTTAAAGTTTTAGGCCTCCCTAACTCTGGAGGTGAACACATGCAAATAGCAGTGAGTGGGGGTAAAGGAGGAACAGGAAAATCGACAGTTGCAATTAACCTAGCAATAGCCCTAAAGGAATATTTCGACCTTGCATTAGCTGATTTAGATGTTGAAGCACCAAATGACCACATACTCCTTAATGTTGAGCTTCAAAATGAAGAACCTGTCAACATGTTTATGCCTCGTTTTGACTATTCAAAGTGCATCAAATGTAGAAAGTGTGCTGAGATTTGTGAAGAAAATGCAATAATCACTATGAAGGATGGAACCCCCTTCTTGATACCAACTTTATGTTCTGGTTGTAGAGGATGTGAGATAGTATGCCCGGTTCCGGAGGCAATATTGGAGAGACAGAAAACCATGGGGCACACATACCTAACAAACACTGTCTATGGATTTCCCCTCATAACAGGCAAACTCTTGGAAGGAGAAGAGAGAGCTATGCCAATTGTAGTTGCAGCAAAAGAGAGAGCACAAAAGCTCGAGAAAAAGCTTTTACTAGTAGATACTGCTGCAGGTACAAGTAACACCGTTTCCAAAGCTTTAGAAAATTCAAAACTGTTAATTGCAGTTACAGAACCAACTCCATTGGGTCTGCATGATCTCGAACTCATACTAAAGCTTGCAGAGCTTATGGGTATTGAGACTTGGATAGTCCTCAATCGAAGCAGCCTTGGTAATAGGGAAGGAGTTCAAAAAGTGGCAAAAGAATACAAAGTAGAGATAGTCGCAGAAATTCCATATAGCGAGAATATAATCCGCAGCTATATTGAGGGGAAGCCTATAGTGTTAAGCGAGAATAAAGAGGCAGAGGTCTTCAAAGAACTTGCCAAAAAAGTTGCAGAATACGTGGGGTGAGAAGGATGCAGATCGCGATAGCAAGCGGAAAAGGTGGAGTTGGAAAGTCAAGTGTTACTGCTTCACTAGTTTACCTTCTTAAAGACACTTATAAGCTAATAGCGATTGATGCTGATGCTGATGCGCCTAATCTGGACTTACTCTTTAATGTGGAGAAATGGGAAGAGGAAAAAGAACTCATAGGAGCAAAAGTTGCCAAAATAAACACAGAAACATGCATACAATGTGGTATATGTGCTGAGAGATGTCCTTATGATTGTATAAACTTCATTGATGGAGATTACATAGTGAATGAATTAACATGTGAAGGTTGTGGTGTTTGCAGGCTTGTGTGTCCAGTGAAAGGAGTAATCACTTTAGAAGAAGTTCGGTCTGGCATAATTAGAAAGACAACGACAAAATACAACTTTCCCTTAATCTCAGCACAGCTTGATGTGGGTAGACCAAATAGTGGAAAGCTTGTTACTGAAGAGAAAGAATGGGCCAAGAAAATTATGAAAGAACAAAATCTAGAACACATGATAGTGGACTCAGCAGCAGGGATTGGATGTCAAGTAATAGCAAGTCTTGGAGGCGCAGATGCAGTAATACTTATTGCGGAGCCAACTCCTGCTTCATTGAGTGATGTAAAGAGAGTTTACAAAGTTGTTCAGCACTTTAGAGAACCAGCTTACCTAATAATCAATAAAGCAGACCTAAATCCAGGGTTTAGAAGATTACATGAGTTTGCTGAGGAAGAAGATATACCTATAATCGGCGAGATACCGTATGACAAAGCAGTTCCAAAAAGTATGACAATGCTTCAACCAGTTATTGAAGCATTTCCAGAGTCTAAAGCATCTAAAGCTCTTAAAGAAATTGCAAAGATAGTAGAAGAAGAGATTTTAAGATAGTACTTTCTATTTCTCCCACTCACTAATTTTTAAATAATATTATTGTGAGTGTATAACTATGAGTCCGCACCGCCCAGATAATTTAAGGAGCAAAAAAATAGAAAGCGTGGTGATGTTTTATTTGCTTGTCTATCTAATTGTCTACGGTTCAACGCTTGTTATAAAATACTATTTAAAAAATTCTTACATCCTTTTAGATCTTACAGCGACGATTGGGATTACATTTATAGGAATATTTTTAGTTGCTATTCTTGTACTAAAATTGAATAATGAAAAATTACTCCCCTCCCTTTTTGGAATTAGAAGAGATAATTTACGCAATAGCTTTCTATTGGCTGCAGCTCTTTCAACGCCCATCCCGTTGTTTTGGCTCATTGGTATGCAAATTGTAGGTATTGATACATTATTAGTTGCTGCTAAACCGTCCTGGGCAAATTTTCCAATTTCGTTAGGAATTTTAATATTCGCAGTCCTATTCTGGGGTTTAATTGGCACTGTTGCCTTCGCTTTTTGGCAAGCTTTTCCCTATGAACTCATGCGAGACATTTCTCCTAGATTTGCAGTACTTTGGATAGCTATTTTATGGTCTGGACTATATAATACACCACTACTAACCGGAAAACTTGATCCCGTTGATATTCTTTTCTTTGGGTTCCTATTTACATGGGTCTATCACAAAACAAGAAACAGTGTAGGGATTGTGCTAGCGTATCTCTTGAATGAAAATCCCTTGTGGTGGATAATAGCAGCAATATTTGGGGCAAATATCAGAATAGCATTCATGGTTTTTCTTATTTTTAGAGTGCTAGTGTGTTTAGTTTCAGTTGTGTTGTTAGTAAGAAGAAACTATTTATAAAATATTTCTCAAATCTTTTTAGAATGGCGAAGTGTGAATTATGTGGGTACGAGTCTGAAGAAATTAGTGAAGCAATTGGGGTATGTGTTAACTGCCTTAGGAAAAACCCTCAAAAAGCTTTAGAAAAAGTTATGAAGTCTCATTTCAGATGGCGGAAGCTAATAAACTTGCCTTCCCTTCCTCCTCAAAACGGAGAAATTTCCTGTAAAATCTGTGTTAATGAATGTCAAATTCTAGAAGGAAATCCTGGCTATTGTGGGATAATCTGGAACAGAAAAGGAAAATTGGTGCCAATAACTGGAAGTTTTGACTATGGATACCTCCACTGGTATCTTGATCCTCATCCCACAAACTGTGTTGCACAACCTGTGTGTCCTGAGGCAAAACACAGAGGATTCTGTAACTTAGCAGTCTTTTTCGCCGGCTGTAACTTAGATTGCCTCTTTTGCCAAAACATAGAACACAAATACATGATAAAAAATGGAAATATCGATCCTTTAGCGGGAATTATCATAAGCTCAGAAGAACTTGCTAATGTTGCTATGAAAAGAGAGGTCTCTTGTGTATGTTACTTTGGTGGAGATCCCACACCACACGCACCTTATGCAATTAAAACCTCAAGAGAAATCCTCAAACGAGCAAAAAATATCGAATCAACAAAAAGGATTTGCTGGGAAACAAATGGTCTCGAAAACCCAAATATTATGAAAGAAATGGCCAAATTAAGCATTGAAAGCGGAGGAATAATAAAAATTGATTGGAAAGCATACACACCCCAAGTTTATGAGGCCTTAACAGGCATAAACGGAGAAAAAGCCCTTCAAAGAATAAAGGAAAACATAAAACTTATTTCTTCAATGAAAACAAGAAACGAACCCCCACTGTTAGTCGTGAGCACTCTTGTAGTTCCTCATTACATTGACGGGGAGGAGGTCAGAAAAATAGCAACATATCTTGCAAAACTGGATCCAGAGATTCCTTACGTTCTTCTCGGTTTTGCTCCTCAGCACTTAATGCATGATGTTCTACCTACAAGCAAAAAACAAATGGAAGAGGTCTATCATGCAGCTAAAGAGGAAGGTATAAAAGAAGTTTACATAGAGAATTACTGGCTCTTAAGGTGATTCCTCCTTTGGAATTTCATTTCCTTGGGCAAGAATTATCAACTCCCTCCCTTCAACAAGCATTTGAGCAACTTTTTTTCTCGCTGATGTTAATGCTCTCCACACTGTTCCTCTCGAAACACCTATTCTTTGGCCAGCCTCCTCCTGCGTTAACCCTTCATAATCAACTAATCTCAATACCTCAAACTCCTCATATGTCATGAAGATTGGAGGTTGAGGAGGGCCAAACGGAGGCTTAGCCGGATAAAAGTGTCTAACCTCAGGAATAAAACCTATAAAACGCATTTTCCTTCTCCGACCCCTACCTCTTCCCATTCCTCGGGGCACTTCTTCTCTCACCTGAATCCATTTGGAAGTTTCCCTTTTTAGAGTTTCGGTAAGAAGGAACAACTCCCACTTTCATTATCTTTTAGTACTTCCCATCTTTGATTCTCACAAAATTCCCGCGTTAACTCTCCTATGTCTCCTACTAGTTTCAAGAGAGGAGAGAACAATTTCCAAGCGGCGCTTTTATAAACCTCTTTGTCTATAATATACATCAATGTATTTGCGAAAAGACCTTATACAGCCAAGGCTTTATCAAGAGGTAATCTACGCAAAGTGTAAAGACAAAAATAGCCTAGTTGTTCTACCAACAGGGTTAGGAAAGACTCTAATAGCTCAAATGATAGCAGACTACCGCCTCTCCAAATATGGAGGAAAAGTCCTAATGCTAGCTCCCACAAAGCCTTTAGCCCTCCAACATAGGGAAAGTTTCCTGAGACTCTTTAACATCCCAGAAGAAAAAGTAAACACTTTAACGGGAGAGATTCCTCCCGAAAAAAGAGCAGAGATATGGAGAAAGAGTATTATAATTACAGCTACTCCTCAAACTATAGAGAATGATCTTGTTGTTGGTAGAATAAGCCTCGAAGATGTGGTTTTGCTTATCTTTGACGAGGCCCATAGAGCTGTTGGAAACTACGGATATGTATATATCGCAAAAGAATACATGAGAGAATCAAAGCATCCTCTCATTCTAGGCTTAACGGCCTCTCCTGGAAGCGACGAGACAAAAATAAGAGCTATTGTGAAAAATCTATTCATAGAACATATTGAACTCAGAACAGAAAATTCTTCTGACGTAAAGCCCTATGTACAGGGGATAAAGTTCGAATGGCTCAAAGTCGAACTTCCCGAGATTTATAAAGACGTTAGAAAGTTTTTGCGTGAAATGCTCAAAGATTCTCTAAAACCTCTTGCTGGAGCAGGGTTACTCGATAGTTATTCCCCCGACATACCAAAGAAAGAAGTCCTAAAGGCAGGTCGAATAATAAACACCGAAATGGCAAAAGGTAATTACGAAGTAGGAAAACTTATGCTATACCAAGCTAAAGCTCTAAAGCTTCATCACGCGATAGAATTGCTTGAGACCCAAGGACTATCCGCATTAAGGGGATACTTAAAAAAGCTCTATGAAGAAGCGAGGAAGGGCAGAACAAAATCTACAAAAGAGATTATCCAAGACCCAAGAATGAAAAAAGCAATAGCTCTTCTTGTACAGGCTAAGGAGCTTGGACTTGATCACCCAAAACTCGATAAGTTGAAGGAAATTATAAAAGAACAACTAGACAAGAAACCATCCTCAAAAATAATTGTCTTTACAAATTACCGTGACACTGCAAAGAAAATAGTGGAAGAGCTCCTAAAAGAACCTATTCAAGCTATGCGCTTTGTTGGACAAGCCAGCAGAGAAAATGACAAAGGTCTAAGTCAGAAAAAACAAAAACAGATTTTAGATCTCTTTTCTAAGGGAGAGTTCAACGTTTTAGTTGCCACCAGTGTCGGAGAGGAAGGCCTAGACGTGCCAGAAGTAGATCTAGTGATTTTTTATGAGCCTGTACCCTCTGCCATTCGAAGTATTCAAAGGAAGGGAAGAACTGGACGCCATAAACCCGGTAAAGTAATTATTTTAATGGCAAAAGGGACAAGAGATGAGGCCTATTACTGGAGTTCCCGTCATAAGGAAAAACAGATGATTTCTCTTTTAAAGAAGGTGGAAGATATGGTTAAAAAAGAGAAACAATCCTCTCTTCTTGGATTTGTGAAGTCAAAAGAGAAGAAAAAAAGTGAAACGACCATAAAAGAGGTAGAAGAAAAAATCGAAGTCTCAAAAGAGGAAGTCTATGAAAAACTTCCCATAAAACCTATTTTCATACGAAAACCAAAGGGTATTGTAGTGTATGTTGACTCTCGTGAGCTTAAAAGTCAAGTCCCTAAAATGTTAAAGGAACTCGGGGTGCACTTGGAAATCAAAACACTTGACATCGGAGATTACATAGTTAGTGAAGATGTTGCCATAGAAAGAAAAGCTGCTAATGACTTTATTCAGTCGATAATAGATGGACGGCTCTTTGACCAAGCAAGACGCTTGAAAGAGGCATATCTAAAACCCATAATTATCATCGAAGGCGAGCTTTACGGAATTAGAAATATTCACCCAAATGCCATTAGAGGTGCTCTAGCAGCTCTAACCGTAGACTGGGATATTCCCATACTATTTGCCAAAGACCCAAATGAGGTGGCAAACTACATATACTTAATAGCAAAACGCGAACAAGAAGAAAGAAAAAAGGAGATTGCAGTCAGAAGCGAGAAAAAAGCGTTAACTCTGGCAGATCGACAACGCCTAATAGTAGAAGGTCTCCCTTATGTGTCTGCAGTTCTTGCAAGAAGACTTTTACGGCATTTCGGAAGTGTAGAGCGAGTTTTCACTGCAAAAGAGAGTGAACTTACCCAAGTAGAGGGAATAGGTGAAAAAATAGCTAGAGAAATAAGAAAAGTCATCACTGCTCCTTATGAAGAGGAAAAATAGAGAAAAATTAAAATATAAGGTTACATATATAACCGCCTAGCTATAGTTATTGGGGGATTTTTACATGTCAACCATTAGCACATTGTTGGAAAATCTAAAGTTTGGAGAGAGCATATTGATAGAACACTCATCAACCGCTCCAGTGCATATCCTCTTTTATGAACTTATAAAGTGGGCGGAGCTAAATTCATATCCCGTTCTCATTGATGATTTCTTGGATTCTCTCTACTTGTATGAAAAACATATAAAACTCTCTGGTCTTTTAACCAAGCCAATAAAGGCAGCAATGGTAATAAAATTAGGCGGTATTTTAGAGGTAGGAAATGTCATAGGAAAGGTTTCAGTTAGTGAGAGTACTATTTTACAAAAAGAATATGACTCTGTTTTTGAAAAAGTGCCGCATGAGAGATTCCTAAATATTGTAGTAGGGTTTGACAAATATTTACTCTTACTCCAAGACAAAAAAGAATTTTTAAGTTCTCTTCATGATATCTTGAAATATGTTGGAAATAAAAGGAGAATAGCATTTTATTTCATAAATCAAGACCTAATAGAGGTTGCTGCTCCTGCAGCACTTCCAATTCTAGAAGAGGGATTCACAAGAGTAGTGAGAATAGGAAGAAATGAAAGTGCTCCTCCAACAGTCAAGCTATTAAAAACCCTAATGGACTGAGCTCTTCTTGTCCTGAAGAAACCAAACTTTCAGATTGTAATGTACCCCGGGGGAGCGAAGGGGACTCACAGCTCGCCGTTAGCTTATCCCCCGCGGTTTCCCCGGGGCACTTAGTTTTGGGAGTATAAACTCAAAAACTTTTATCATAACTATAGGGAATAAAAATTCCTCTAAAGAATTACCTTCATTTATGAAAAAGGTTATATAGGCCTTGTTTTCTAAAATAAATTGGTGAAAACTATGAAAATTGTTGAAATCGACATTAAAATGCCCTATGAAAAAAGAGGAAAAATTTTGACTAAAGTTTTAGGTAAGCTTAGAGGGAAAATTAAAGACATTCACTTTCTCCCGCCTACGAGCAAGGGCATTAGTGAAATAAGAATTGAGGTAACCGAAGAGAATGTACCTGAGCTTCTCACACACCTTAAGAACATGGTAAAAGAGGGAAAAATAACCTTCAAAGTCCTTAGTGAGGCTTAACGCCTAAATATGGAAGTAACTCCGCTGGCAGCAAATACAAGAAGTTGAAAAGCTTTGTATGCTTCTATTATATCTTTTGCCTCAAATTCTACAGTTTTTCCATCCATCCTATTTGCTCCCGGTAATAATTCGCCAACATCAGCCATGCCACTGTTATTAAATGTAAGTTTTACTTTAATAGGATACTCAAGCTTAAGAGGTCTTGTTTCACCTTTTCTGTACTTTTCAACTGCTTTGAAAATACCGTCTTTCAGATCTTTTTTCAAAACTTTTAGGCTTGGGCTTATAGCAGAATATCTTGAAAAAGCTCTTTTGAAAGGTATCCTTTCAGCCCAAGGAGTGAATCTTTTTACATCATCCTCAAGCAGTTTCTCATCACCTCCCACCAAAACTGCGGGAATCCCATAATGACCAACTGCATAAGCATTGAGAAGATATTCGCTTACTTCCACCCCATTGAGTTCAAGCTTTCCTACATTTGCTCCACTGTATGTGTGGTCAAAGATAGCATGAAATGTTCCAGCTTTTGCATGATATCCCAAGAATAAAGCCACATCACAATCTTCTGCCCCTGCTATCATTGCAATCGGCCTTGGATAGCCCCTAACTAAGTAGACATACTCAGGAAGTTCTTCAGGAAGAATATTTACCATAGGACCATGGCTATCCGCTATTACTACCTCACTAAAACCTGCTTCGTAAAGCGCCTCTGCTGCTGTCAATGTTATTTCGGTCGCTATTTTCCTTGCCTCTGTATAAAGCGCCCCTTTTTCAATTAAATGCTGGGGACTTACCACAAAGGGCATCCCTTCTAAGTCTACAGAAATAAAAGCCTTCATTGAGGATCACCATTTAGAAATTAAACTGAATGTTTAAATATGTTTTTGAAATAAACCCAAAAACCAGCATATGATAAGAGTCAAGTTCACATAGGATTCATTCTGAACGGACAACCCTTCAAAAACAATTAAGTATAATAAAGACCATCATTTAAACGAGGAGAATCAATGTCTAGAATTGCTGAGTTCCTAAGGCTACTTGTGGGCTTTGGAGTGTGGATAGCTGTAATAGTGCTCTTACTATGGTTCCTCCAAGGTTTTTGGAAAGGTATTTCAGAATTTGCTGCAAGTTTATTCGAGCAATCCGAAAAATAAGGTTTTAAAAACACATAGAGATACTTGAAACCAACCCCATACACGCTATTTCTTAATCTCTTTAACTCCTCGTATTATGCTTTCAAGCCTTTTTCTTGCTTCTTCTAAAGAACCGGCCTTTTCTATTGCAGTGCCAGTGACGATTATATCTGCCCCACTTTTAACAACTTCTTTTGCGTCTTTGTAACTTCTAATCCCCCCACCTACTATAAGAGGAACTTCTATAACAGTTTTTACAAGTCCTATCATCTCTGAAGGCACATGTTCTGGTGCTCCACTTCCTGCCTCGAGATATACCAAACGCATACCCATATATTGTCCAGCAAGTGCATAAGCAGCAGCTATTTTTGGTTTATATCTGGGAATTGGTTTCGCATCACTCACCCAGCCTACAGTTTCTCCAGGCTCAATTATGAGGTAGGCCATTGGAATGGGCTCTATACCATAACGCTTTACAGTAAAAGCTCCCAAAGCTTGGGCCCCTGTTATAAAGAATGGATTTGTAGAATTTAAAAGACTCATAAAGAATATGGCATCCGCATATTTGCTAATTCCCCCATGAGATCCAGGGAAAAGAATAACTGGAAGATTAGAACTCTCCTTTATTCTTCTGACAACCCTGTCTAAAACCTCACCTTCAGCCCCAGTAGAACCACCAACCATTATTGCGTCAACACCAACTTCCTCACTCATTTGAGCAAGCTTTGAAGCCAAATCAGGTGAAACATCGTCAGGATCAAGTAAAACAAAGTGAAGCTTTTCTTTTTCAAGTTTCTCGTGAATATATGACTCAACCTTACCTATCTTCACCATTCTCTTCCCTCCACTCCATAATATCCTGAGGATTTTTAATCCTTTTCCACCTTAATTTCATAGAGTTCAAGATGTTAACTAGTATCTCATAAGGAGTAGTATCTCCAAAGTAATATAAATTTGTTTTTACAGCTACGTCACTCGCCCCAAAGCCTTCAATGCCCATAACAACGTCACTCAATGCCTGGGACAGTTTTTCTTCGATCCTTGCATTACTGGGGATCAAATAAGCATCGATAAGTTGGGCTTTATCAAGGAGATAATCTATATGCCAATGAAAACGTTTCTCCTTTTTAAAATGTCTTAAAACTCTCTTTTCAAGAGAATTCATTGCAGAACCTACATAAACATAATACCCCTTCTCCAAGCTGAATCTCCTAGCCTTAGTCCTTATATTTTGGCTCTTTTCGAGGTAAATTACAAGAAAATATCCTCCCTTCATGGTTAGAGAATTAGAGTCGAATTATATAAGTTCTTTGCAAAGAGCAAAAGACAAACTATATAAATCCCTTCCCAAAGTAAACTCTGAAAAGAGGTGCTTAATATGGATAAAAAGAAAAAGCGTCCAGTTGATGAATTTCCTTGGCAAGAGTATGACAAAGAAGAGTTTAAGGAAAAATATCCTTATTTAGCTAAAGAGTTAGACGAAGGGGCAGAGTTAGTTATTGAAGGTTATAGAACCAAGGAAGAATACGAAGAAGAGCCCATGGACTTTTCAGGATATAACCCCACTGTAATAGACTTCATACGAAGGTGTGAAACTGATGAGGAAGCCTTAGAGATCATCAACTGGATGGAAGATCATGGGGAGATAACACCTGAATTTGCCAAAGAACTCCGTATAAAACTTGTAAAGGAAGGAGTAAGAAGTTTTGGTAGTAAAAAAGAGTGGGGATGGTACGAGAGACATAGAAAACGCTAAAGGTTCCCAATTCTTTGCAGGACCATGCCCTCTATCCTTATTGGCTCCATTCTTCTTGCTTGTATTATAGCTTGATCTAGCCGTGTTTCGCTTTCTGCATGTATTGTGAAAAGTGGATCTCCCTCTTTTACCTTTTCTCCCACTTTTACATGCAATATCATTCCTGATCCTTTATCTTCAGGAGCACCTGCAGCCCTAGCTATTGTAGTGATGGCCCTATTATCAATCCTGGTTATATATCCAGAGGTCTGAGCCACGAAGGTGTACGTTTTATCGCCTATTGGAATGTCACCTGGCTTTACATTTGGATCTCCACCCTGTTCTGCTATTATCTCTTTAAGCTTCTCATAGGCCTTACCACTTTCTAAAATCTCCCTAGCGATTTTCTTCCCCATGCCTGCTGGAGCAACGCCTCCCATTTCAAGCAATATTCCTGCTAATCCAGTTGCCTTTTCCACTAAACTTCCTGGACCTTTTCCTGTTATTATTGTCTCCAGAGCTTCTTTTGCTTCAAGGGCTGGTCCTATAGTGTGTCCAATGGGTTGTCCACCATATGTTATGGCGGTTTCTACATATTGTCCAAGTCTCTTTCCAAGTTCTATAAAGTCCTTTGCCAATGACCTAGCATCTTCTATTTTTTCAACTTTTACTCCCTCTCCTGTAGGAATATCAATCAGAACATATTGAGAACCCATTGCATATTTC
Organism: Thermococcus sp. EP1; assembly: GCF_001317345.1. Classification (NCBI taxonomy): domain Archaea; kingdom Methanobacteriati; phylum Methanobacteriota; class Thermococci; order Thermococcales; family Thermococcaceae; genus Thermococcus; species Thermococcus sp. EP1. Next base: position 97,421 of record NZ_JXCG01000006.1, read on the forward strand.
TTTGACATTATACTAGCGAGCATTAAACCTCTAGGATCAATACTCAAAGTTCTTTCGGCTTTTATTGTTAGATCGTCAGCAGGGGCCAAATTGAGGGCACCGCCCCACACCAAGCACGCTCCAATTTTCTCCACGATTCTCTTAATTTCATCTAAAGAGTGAGTTACTGGTGCGAGAACTTCTACAACATCTGCAGTTCCTGCAGCGCTTGTTATTGCCCTAGAAGAAGTCTTAGGGATTGTTAAGCCTGCAGCGGCTACGATTGGCACTACAAGTATGTTGGTCTTGTTGCCAGGCACTCCTCCAATGCTGTGGACATCCATAATTGGTTTTCTATCGATATCTAACATGTCACCAGTTTCTGCCATTGCCGTAGTTAACCATGCTATTTCATCCATGTCAAGTCCGTTTATCTCTAAGGACGTGACAAAAGAGCTTATCTCAACATCTCTTAGTTTTCTGTCTACAATATCCTTTATTATTGCTTCTATCTCAACCTTTTTTAGTTTCTGGCCATTCATCTTTTTCTTGATATAACGAACACTCTCTGGTGTCCCACCAGGAACTATATTCACAAGTTCTCCATCAGAAAAGCTGTAAGCTCTTAATATATCTTTTGTAACTCCAATTTCACCTGGTTTAACCATGTTACTTATGACAACATCCCCATATATTGTTCTCTTTGCTGTTTCCACTTTTATTAAGTCTTCAGGATGAAGCTTAGCATTTTTAGCATCCTCCTCACTAATAAAAACCAAGAACCTTCCTGTCTCAATATCTAATATCCTCACTTTCGCCTTCATATTTTTCACCTCCCAACTTTGGGGAAAAAATAATATGTTGTAAAAATACTTAAACTTTTCTCAAACCTAAAAATATAGAGAAAAGAACTTAAAGGTTCTTTATTTCTTCTTCAAGGGATTCCTCAAGAGCCCTCTCCCATTCCTCTATATCAAAATCTACAAGTTCGGACTCTAGCTCCTCTTTTAGATGTGTCACCCTCCGTTTAAGGGTGCTCCGGGTTTCTTCATCATATGCCACGTAGTAGGATGCTCTCCTTTCTGAGAGGTACAAAATTATTAGAAAGATATTCATCAGCAGGAGGAATATTATGAGGATTGTTGTAAAAGCACTCATCTTCTGCCCCCTCCAAATAAAGCTCTAAACACCCTCTTTATCGGACTCTCTGGCCTTGGAGGACTGTACCTTATGCCAGCGAGCTTAGCAGCAAGTTGTTTATATGCTATAGCTGCTGGAGAAGTTGGGTTCTTAACCACCAGCGGTATACCATACGCACTTGCCCTCTTTACTTCCGGATCTTCTGGGATCACCATGAGCACGGGTACGTCTAGAATAGTCTCAATATCTTCTTTAGAGAGCTCTGTCTTTTCACTAGTTACTCTATTTAGTACTGCTCCCAGTGGAAGAGTACCCAGTTTTTCTGCCACAAGTTTTGTTTTGAGAGAATCAGTTATGGCTGATATCTCCGGATTAGTGACTAGAATAAGTTCTTTCCCTATAAGCAAAGCCGTTATAGACGTCATCTCCAGTCCTGCAGGAGCATCTATCAGTATAAAATCTGCCAATGATGAAATTTCTCTCATGAGTTCTCTTAACCGCTCTGGATTTTTTGCTTTTTTAATCTTCTCTAAACTTAAACCACCAGGTATGACCTTAACACCCGCTGGTCCCTCATATATGGCATCGTTGAGTTCTGCTTCGCCAGAAAGAACATCATGTAGAGTTATTGGTATATCTTCCATCCCTAAAATTAAACTCAAATTTGCCATTGTAATATCCGCATCTATGATTATAACTTCTCTCCCAAATTGGGCCAAAGCAACACCAACATTAGCTATTGTCGTGGTTTTACCAGTGCCTCCCTTTCCAGAAGCGAAAACAATTGACCTCCCCACTTTGGTCCCTCCATTTGAATTTTGACAATAATGTCCGAAAGCTGTAAATGGTGTAACTACTTATACTTCGCTGTCTAAGCTTTTATATTTAACTCAAGCAGGTCACAAAAAATAACTATCCACCCCAATAAAATAGTAAAAAAATAGACAGAAAAACAAAAGGAGAGAAATTACTCCTTTTCTTCTTTCATTTTCTTCCTAGCAACTTCAGCTGTGTCTGACAAACTTCTAAATAGCTTCAACATCTCCATCGGGAGTGGTAAAACTATAACATTGCTCTTATCCCCAGCAACATCACTTATCGTCTGAAGTGTTCTAAGTTGTAGAGCCATTGGATGTTCAGATATGATTTCTGCAGCTTCTCTAAGTTTCTCTGCAGCTTGTCTTTCAGCCTCTGCAAGTGTAATCCTAGCTCTTCTTTCTCTTTCTGCCTCAGCTTGTCTTGCCATTGCTCTTTGCATTCCTGCTGGAAGCTCAACGTCTTTAATCTCCACTGCAGTAACTTTTATTCCCCATGGATCTGTTGCTTCATCTATTATCCTCTGCAATTCTCTATTTAGCTTGTCTCTCTCACTAAGAAGCTCATCTAAGTGTGCTTGACCTATCACACTTCTCAAGGTTGTCTGAGAGATTTGAGAAGTTGCCATGATGAAGTTCTTAACCTGAGTAACTGCTTTCACAGGGTCAACAACTCTGAAATAGACAACTGCATTAACCCTTACTGGAACATTATCCCTTGTAATCGTTTCTTGAACAGGCACATCTAAAACTTGGGTTCTTAAATCAACGATTACTGCCTTTTCGAAAATGGGAAGTATGAAGAAGAGTCCAGGTCCTCTTGGGCCCACAACCCTACCCAATCTGAAGATTACTGCTCTTTCATATTCCTTAACTATCTTTATGGCCGATGCCAAAAACACCAGTACAAAAACTAAAATTATCACATACACAATCCATTCAAATGCCATTTCTTTTCACCTCATAACATTTTCTTCTTTAGGGTATTTCTCTTTTTCCCTAACAACAATGAGCTTAAGACCTTCAATTTCAACAACCTTCACTTTCTCTCCAATATTTATTGTCGTTCCATCTTTGCTCTTTGCTTTCCATAGCTCCCCTCTAATCCTGACCATGCCTTCTGGGGCTAACGGTTCAACGACTTCACCTGAAAGGCCTATCATTTCTTCTTTTCCAGTTTGTGCTTTTCTTCTATGAGCTCTTATTACTGCTGCCATTCCAAAGGCAAAGAATAATGCTAATAATGCCCCTATTGTGATGATTATTACTCTTATCTCTGAATAGACTTCTCGAGAAATAAGGTAATCCACTCCACCACCTCCACTAAAAAGCATTATACTACCCAAAACAAAAGTTATGAAACCTGCGACTGTAAATAATCCAAATGTAGGAGTTAATGCCTCTGCGATAAAGAAGATTACTGCTAGAATAATCAATAATAGACCGGCACTTCTATAGCCAAAATATCCGAGGCCTATTATCGCCAATACTATCATGATTGCTCCAATCGTCTCAGGAACGTGCCATCCAGGACTTAAAAAGCCTAGAACTAATGCCCATATTCCTAATGTAAGGAGAACATACGCAATTGCTGGATCTGTTATGTATGTTACTACTTTATCTTTCAAACTGGGTTCTAAGTACCTCAATTCTGCCCCTTTTAGGTCTAGAGTAACGTATTCTCCTTTGACTGGAACTTTTGTCTTCATACCATGAGCCTTCTCTATGAGCTCATCAACATCGCCGGCAATAACCTCAATTATACCATATTTCAAAGCTTCCTCCTGATCTATAGCCAGATCCTCAGTTATAAATCTCTCTGCCATGGTTTCATTTCTTCCACTGGCTTTTGCTAGGCTTTTGATATAGGATATATAGAAATTAACAACTTTCGGAGGGGCCTCTATAATGCTCCCATTTTGGGAATATCCCATAATTGGCCTACAAGCCCCAAGACTTGTGCCGGGGGCCATTGCTATTAAGTGAGAACCTAACGCAATATATGTGCCTGCAGAAGCCGCCATGGCTCCAGGTGGATAGATATACATTATAACAGGTACTTCTGCAGACTTTATTCTCTCTATAATGTTTTGCATTGCGTCTGCTCTTCCTCCAGGAGTATCTAAGAGAATTATAATAGCACTCGCGTCTGCCTGTTCCGCCTCGCTAATATACCTATCAAACTGATCATAAGTATAAGAAGTTATCTCACCCTTTATTTGAGCTACATAAACCACTTTGGCCTCTGCCAGAGTAGGGGCTAGAAAAATAAGTAGAAAAACTACTAGTACAACAGTTTTCCTCATAACTACCACCTGTATAAATGTAGTTCCTAATCTTAATTAAGTTTTCTCTTGCAAGAAAAGTTAATAAGAATCTAGAACATAATACCTTCGAGAACCATGAAAAAGGAGATAAAACAGTTTAGAATAACAAAAGGAGATGAAAAGATTAAGGTTGCATGGAAGTTGATTAGGGAAGTTGCTAAATACTCTCACAGTGGACCTTTCTGGAAATTCTTAGAGGAAAACTTTGGAATAAAGGAAAAGGATGTTAAAGAGATCATGCGTTTCTTGGAACAGGTGGGAGAAGTTGAAATACACCGATCCATAGACGGTAAACGGTTATATGTTTCAACACTAAAAGATATAAAGGACAATCCAATTAAGCTAGACCGATGGTTAAAGTGATTGATCTTAATAAGATAACTCATGAAATGATCAAAAACGGTACATGGGAATTTAAAAATGGAATCTTTAGACAGGCTCTGGATTATGGGATAATAGGATTTGATGGAGAAAACTTCTACTTCCCAGAGCATTTTTCTAAAAAGCAACAAAAGAAAGCTCGAGAAAAGATTAAATTCATACTTGGCTTAGATGTTAAGCTAGAAGAGTTTTACTCTGAAATATCTGACTCAAAATTCGCATTCCTCATAGATGAATTTTATGGTCTTACAGTCCCAAAAGCTCCAGAGAAGTATCAAGCTTTGATTGAAACCATTGCCCAGCAGCAAGTGAGTTTTGAGTTCGCTATGCAGACTATAAGAAATCTTGTAAAATTAATAGGAAGAAAAATTGGAGATCTCTACCTCTTCCCAAAGCCTAATGACATACTTAGATTAAGTGAAGAAAAATTAAAGGAGACCAAACTGGGATATAGAGCAAACTACATACAATACCTAACCCAAGAGTACGTAAATGGAAAGCTGAGGTTAGAACTTGAAAACCTTAGCGAAGAAGAAGCAATAAAGTATCTAATTAAGTTCCGGGGAATTGGTAAATGGAGTGCTGAGCTTTTCTTAGCTTACGGCCTTGGAAAGAATACATACCCCGCCAGCGACTTAGGACTTAGAAGAGGAATAGCAAAAATATTTGGAAAAACACCCAAAGAAGTAAAGGAAAAAGACGTGCGAGAGATAATTGACCCCTATGAAAAATGGAAGTCTCTCTTAGCGTTTTATATTCTGTGTTATGACAGAAAAACTGAAATGGTGAAAAAACGTGGGAAAAATAGAAATACGCGTTGAAAAGGAGAAGTTTAAAGAATTAAAAAATGCCGATATTACTGAACTCATAAAAAAGAATCTTTCAAAAGCCGAAAGGACTTTGCAAGCTGAGAGGGAGATTTTTCTTCTCAAAACAAAAGTAAAACTTGAAGAAAAACTACAAGAAATTGAAGCTGAACTGGAGGAGTTAAGAAAGTTCTATAAAAAAGCCCTGGAAGATAAGGAACTAATGCTAGAAATTAGAAAAAAGCTCCAAACAGAAAACGAAGAGCTTAAGAAGGAATTGGAGGCGAAAAAACGTGAAAGTAATAATAAAACCTAAAAGAGGATTTGGAAAGATCGAAGCTGAACTAGATGAGTCATTAATTACAAAAATAAAAGAATTAGGTAAGAGATACCAGGTAAGTGAGGAAAAAATCCTAGAGATAATTTTTTCTGGAGAGTTTAAAAATCCCAAAGGGAATGTAAAAGAGTTGGAAGAAAGTATAGAAGAGCTCAAAAAGAGAGTTGGAAGTCTCGAAAAGGAATGGGCCCCATTGAGGTACAAAGCATACGGGGTAAGTGAGGACAACAAAATCTTGGCAATAGAGTTAAGTGGTCTTTTAGCAGAAAACCTACAGCTAAAGCGCTTTTTAAGAAAGAAAATAGAGAGAAATGTGGAATTAAGAAAGCTTATCCAGTATTATCTTCAGTAGATGTTAGTAACATTTTCCAAACTCGTATAGCCTGCCACTTGTCAAGAAATTCGTTAAAGGTACCACATTTAGGTGAGTACACACAAAGAGGACATCCATCTCTACACTCACATTTATCTAAATGTTCCAAGCTTTTCTCCATCAGGTTCTCAGCATTTTCGTATAAAATATCCGCTAAACCAAAACCACCCTCATTTCCATCATATACGAAAATTATCGGCTTACCTATAAAAGGAGGATTTGGAAAACTCTCATAGCTATAGCCACCCAGTTCTCTAGAGTCCACATAAGTAAAAATTGGAGCTATTTTGATCATGTTGTGCTCTATCGCATGAAGGGCAGAGCCTATACCATCTTTACTGTCTATCATCTTCTTTATTGCAAATTCAAGTTCTTCATCCCTAATCTTCAAATCCTTGAGGCTTTCTTTTATATTCTTCCGTAGGTAATGTGTTGTTGCGCCAAGGAATTCTGAGAAAATAGTCCTTCTATCAAACTTTTCATAAAGAGAAAAAGCTATGTTTTCATAACCCTTTTCAGCAGTTAATTTAAAGAAATGGCGAAATTCCTCATTTGCAACCTCTCTTATACCATCAGGGAAAATAAGCCAGATACCATCCGTCTCGAATTCCCATATGAAAGGTTCATCAAACTCAACCTTTACAAATTTTTCCCAGTTCAGAATATCCCAATTCTCTCCTTTTACCTCACTCCCAACAAGAGGAGAATACATATCTGCCTTTAAAATACCTTCTTCTTTCAGTTTTAAAAGTTCTTGAAGGTAAAGGGAAACATCTTTTCCTTTCACTGCGAAGCCCCAGTAGTAATGTCTAACCCTCAGTCTTCCTATGTAGATTTCAATCCCTTTGTAAGCCTTTTTATCAGAGATATTAAGAATTTCTACCTCTTCTCTTTTAGATGGGAATGTGTCAACCTCCCAGAACTTATTAAGCGAAGATGCAAAGATAAAGTGGAATTTTCCAATACTCAGCTTGTCTCGGGCCATATAAAGTTCTCCCCTCGAAAAGTATGCCATTCCAGGTAGAAGAGACCGATAATATTCTGGTTTATCGACCTCTTCTATAACGTAGCCCTTAAGCTTAAGCCAGTTTATAAAACGAAGTAAATCTCCAATACTAGACTTTTCCATCAGCTTGTACCTTATCCAAGGTTCATCTAGAACTAGAAAATAACTTTCATCACTCGCTGTTCTTATCGAGGAGTAGGTGAGAGCAGGCCTTAGAATGCGAAGTTCCTTTTTGGCCGTAAGGGGATTATCATAGAGTTTTGCCACGTTTTCTTTTATGAGGTCTTCTGCAAGATCTTTTTCGAAATCGTTGAGTTCATCCCAGTCAATTATTTTAAGCTCGCTTAACATGTAGTGAAGGTGTTTTTTGGCAACAAACTTGTTCCTCAGATTTATAGGCATATACTCTATTATCCCCTTTTCAAGCCTCTCCACAAGTTCTTCTACATTTTCTTTGTAATAGTAATCTAAACCATTCTTTCTCAGTATTATGGCATTTATCGCCTCTCTTTCTTCCTTTCTTCCCGCTCTCCCAAAGCGTTGAATAAGAGAGAAGAGACCATCGGGCGGTATTCCATAGTTTAAGACAGCATCTAAGTCTCCAATATCAATTCCCAACTCCAAGGCATTTGTAGTTAAAAGCACAAGCAACTTGCCCTCTTTGAAATCTCGCTCAATTTTCCAGCGGACATTCTTGGGAAGGGTACCTTTATAGGTTGTGGTTTTGTAAACAGCTGAAGAAGAGAGAAGAAAACGCATTAGCTTTTCTGTACCTTTACGAGAATCAAAGAATACAAGGGTCTTTATACTATTTTCAGCTAAGTTCTCAACGATCTTCTTTAGGAGTTGCATCTCATTAAATCTCCTTGGTTCAAACATTATTAGATACCGCTTTGGAAATGGATTAGTGGCTTTACTTATCTTTTCAAATTTTTTTCCAAAAAACTCCTCAGCAAATTCTTTAGGATTTCTAAGAGTTGCAGAGAGGGCTATTATCTGAGGCTTCTTCCCATATCTTTCAAGAGTCTTGAAAAGTCGTCTAAAAAGGTAGGCTGCATTAGTGCCAAAAACTCCTCGATATATGTGGAGCTCATCAACAACAATATATCGGAGATTTTTTAAAAGCCATTCGTAGTCTTTTTTGTTCCTTAAAATATTATAATGCAACATATCTGGAGTTGTGAAAACAACTCGGGGTTTTTCTCGAATTAATCTTCTTCTCTCACTCCATCCCACATCTCCAGTGAGAATCTTTGCATTAACAATCTTGTCTGTAATCTGAAAGAAGAGGAAGTTTTCAATGCTAAACTTCTCATACTGATTATTTATCAATGCTCGTGTAGGATAAACGAGAAGATAGGTATCCTGAGGCTTAGATAAATAATTATCAAAGATTGCCAACCTAAAGATCTCACTTTTTCCTGATGCAGTGGGTGTAGTAACCACAATATTTTTCCCAGAATAAAGGGCTTTTAATGCCTCAACCTGGTGCATATATAACTCAAATCCCATAGATTCGACGAGTTTATTTACTTCTTTGTTTTTAAACTCAAAAGAATCTCTTCTACCCCTTTTGGGTGGAAATTCCCTCACAGTCACTATTTCACTTGCTATATCCTCAAAAATCTTGAGCATGATATACTCTAATCTTTAAAGTTAAATTGCTTTTCGATTCTTCAACAACTTTTTAAAGACCTCTAGAAAAGGGTAATGCGGTGAGGGTTATGAGGATTGCAGTCATCGATTATGACAGATGTAATCCAGACAAATGCGGTCACTTCCTTTGTGAGAGAGTGTGTCCTGTCAATAGGATGGGTGGGGAAGCTATAATCATTGATGAAGACAAGTATAAACCGATAATCCAAGAGGCTAGCTGTACTGGATGCGGAATATGTGTCCACAAGTGCCCATTCAACGCAATAACAATAGTAAATCTTCCAGAAGAGCTGAAGGAAGGATGTGTACACAGATATGGAGTTAATGGTTTTGCCCTTTATAGACTTCCTGTACTTAAAGAGGGCATGGTAGTTGGTATCTTAGGTCCAAACGGTACTGGTAAAACTACGGCTGTTAAGATCCTCTCAGGTGAAATCATTCCAAACTTGTGCGGCTCAAATGATAGCTGGGATAATGTTATACGAATGTTCAGAGGAAACGAACTTCAGAATTATTTCGAGAAACTCAAAGATGGAACAATAAAGAAGGTTGTAAAGCCCCAATATGTAGATCTAATTCCAAAGGTCGTTAAAGGCAAAGTCAAAGACCTTCTTAAGAAAGCCGACGAAAGAGGAATCTTAGAGGAGCTTGTTGAGGAACTTGAGCTTTCTAACATTCTTGATAGGGAAATTCAGCATCTTAGCGGCGGTGAACTGCAAAGAGTGGCAATAGCAGCAGCAATGGCAAGGGATGCTAGCTTCTATTTCTTTGATGAACCCTCATCTTATCTTGACATAAGACAGCGACTTAAAGTTGCTAGAGCTATTAGGAGATTAGCAAAAGAAGGCAAATCTGTTATGGTTGTAGAGCACGATTTAGCTGTTCTTGATTACCTAAGTGATATCATCCATGTGGTTTATGGTAAACCGGGGGCCTATGGTATTTTTTCAATGCCAAAAGGAACTAGAGTTGGAATAAACGTCTTTTTAGAGGGATATTTACCAGAAGAAAATGTGAGATTTAGACCATATCAGATAAGGTTCACAAAATTAAGTGAGAGACACACCCAAACAGGAGAAGTCTTGGTAGACTATCCATCTCTAGTTAAAGATTATGGGAGCTTTAAACTTGAAGCAGAAGGGGGAGAGCTTTATAAAGGAGAAGTAGTGAGCATAGTGGGTCCAAACGGTATAGGTAAAACAACCTTTGTAAAAATGCTTGCTGGAGTCGAAGAACCCACAGAAGGAAAAGTCGAGTGGGAGCTTAGGGTTAGCTACAAACCCCAATACATAAAAGCAGATTATGAAGGTACGGTGTATGAACTCCTAAGCAAAATTGATCCGGCCAAACTTATGAGCAACTTCTACAAAACTGAACTCCTAAACCCACTTGGTATTCCTGAACTCTACGAAAGAAAGATAAATGACCTCAGTGGTGGTGAACTGCAAAGAGTGGCAATAGCAGCCTGCCTTTTAAGAGATGCTGACTTGTACCTTTTAGATGAGCCTTCAGCATATCTTGATGTCGAGCAGCGCTTAGCTGTTTCAAGAGCTATAAGACACCTAATGGAAAAGAACGAAAAGACAGCACTTGTTGTGGAACACGACGTCCTTATGATAGATTACATAAGTGACCGTATAATGGTCTTTGATGGAGAGCCAGGCAAACATGGAAAAGCCTTACCACCAATGGGGATGAGAGAAGGTATGAACAAGTTTTTAGCCAATGTAGGGATCACTTTCAGAAGAGATCCCGATACAGGAAGACCAAGAGCCAATAAGGAAGGAAGTGTTAAGGATAGAGAACAAAAAGAAATTGGAGAATATTATTATATAAGTGAATAAGGGCCAATGGGTATATCTCTTCTTTCTTTTAATTTCCAATAATGAATAAAGATTTAAATAAAAGAATTCATAAAATTTAAAATAGGGGGTATTATGGTTCATGCAGGCGACATTTACATTACTTCCATCACACTTATCAAAATCTTAGCTGGACTCTCCTTCTTTTTTGCTTATTTGGAAAGCAAAAGATTATCTGCTCTTTTTATCTCAATATTTTGGTTCTTAGTAATTCCTACTGCTACTTTTGGGCGTGTAGATATAAGAATCGAAAATATTATGATAGCTCTTGGCTACGCATTTGTTATCTTAGGTATTTTTCAGCTGATTAAAGAAGAACACCAATTTCCTCTCCCCAAATCCATATTTATTTTGTTCCCCCTTATGACCGCACTTGTTGGCACTGTAGAGAGTATTATACGAACTACTCCTCAAAATGGTTATGTTGTAGCAGGGATTTTTGAACTTATTGTTGGCCTCATGACTATTGAAATATTAGGTCCGTACTATGGCAAAAATGCAAAAGGATTGGGGATATCATTGGCCCTTTCGGGTATTATGACTCCATCATATGCCATAGTCACCCCCGAATTCGCTAATAAGCTAGTAATATTAATTATAGCTTGGTCTCTTGCAATTTCACAGTTTTATTTCTATTACAGAATTATATACAGCGAACGGTTCTTCAAATGGCCCCAAAGTATTGAAGCTATTGAAGCCCTTAGAATCGAAGGCCTCCGACTTATTTCTCCAAATGAATTTATAGCTATCAAGGAAGAGATAGGAATTTATCCCGCCTTAGCTTTTCTTAGAAACTTCAAACCAGCTCCTGGCTGGATATGTTACCGCTTAAGTACTATAGAAGCTCCCAATACTATTTATCCGACTGATCTATACAAGATAACTGAAACTGCAGTTAGATATTTTTCAGAGGCCCGTCAAAAGAACACAAAAGGGATAACAATAATTGAAGGATTAGAATTCCTAAGATTGTATAACAATTTTGAAAGCGTGGCAAAAATGCTAAGTGCTGTGAGAGATCATGTAATCATCAATAATGGCACTCTTGTACTAGTTGCAGAAGAAAACGCTTGGGAGAAAAAAGAATGGGCCATGCTAAAAAGAATTTTAGGTGAGGAGGTTAGTGTGCCTAACTCTTGGCAACCTTATTAATAAGCCTCAGTATGTAAGTGTTTTCCTCAACAGTTGTTGCACCCTTGTTTCTAGGTATTCCCAATTCAACTTGGGCCCCAATTCCATGAGCTTTCAAAAAGTCTTGAGTTTTTGTTTTTAGTGTTGTATAGTCCTCTCGGTTTATAAGCCCATAAACTGTGGGACCCCAAGAGCTCTGTCCATATCCATAGGTGTTTTCTTTCAGAAACTCCATGATAAACTTGATGTCTTCCCTAAATTCTCCTCCTTGGTATTTCTCAAAATGCTTGCCAACCAAGATCTGTACCTGGGTTAGATGTTTCCCAAATTCTTTAATATCTCTTTCCTTAAGTGCTGGCAACAAACCCAACACAACCCTATGGGAAATCTTCTCAGCAATTTCTGAGGCCCCTCCAACCCTTTCCATTATTGGCCTCTCTTCTTCCTCATCAAGTCCTCTCCTAACGTTGGGAGTTATTAATAGAAACCCCCATTCTTCAGGGAACTCTTCTCTTATTATAAGAGGAGGAATTCCCTTCCCAACCCCTCCATCCACTAAAAAACCTCCATATTTAAACGCATAAATACCAGCACCGGAATTCTTACCTCTCCCTAACAAAGAGGCAAGTCTTTCAACGCTAATTTTAAGCCCATTCAGAGTAGCTATTCCCAAACCAACAGCTAAAGTTAATTGGGTAGTAGAACCCAGCCCAATATGTCGGGGAATTGCATTCTCTACTTCAACAAGATAATTAAATCCTGTCAAAAATTCTTGATTCATCCTGTCAATCGTGAACCTTATTGTCCTCATGTCTTCTTCATTTGCCCTTATCTCCAGTTTATCATGAGGAACTATTCTTATCCTATATCCTCCCTCAAGAGCAACTCCCAATGAACCGAATCTTCTTCCTAACGACGCTGAAGGGTCTATCAATCCTAGATGAAGCCTTTTTGGAGTTTCGATTAACATTTCCTATCACCACCTTGGATAAAAATAATGCTCTATCAAAGTGATCGTTACCAAACTTTAAACTTTCTGTTTTTACATACTATCGGGCTTAACTGAACCAATAAAACACCACAAAAAACTATTATCATCCCTATAACCTTGTGTATAGTCAGGGTTTCTCCTAAAAAAGCATATGCTAGCAGGGTTATTTGTATTAGCATTGTATTCTGAAGTATTGATTGTTCATAAGCCTTGAGGTATTTTAAAGCATGATTCCAAAGCACAAATGCAAATGCAGTGTTTACAATACTCAGAATCAGTATTATGCCCCATGTTTTCAGTGAAGGCATTGTGATGTATCCACTTGAAGCTGTAACCCCAAGGAGCATTAATGCACCCACTCCCATAGAGATCGCAGTTAAGGAGATTACACTTTCGTGATTTTCCCTGAGATAATGCCGCATGAGAATCATATACACAGCCCATCCAATTCCAGAGACAAGAGTTATGAGGATACCAATTCTTTCATTGAAAACTAGGACACTTTCGGTGAAAAATATTTTAACTCCAAGAATCACAAGAGTTATTCCAACTATTTGAATGACAGAGGGGGTTTCTTTGAGAAATAGAACACTCAATATAGCAACAAAGATAGGAGTTAAGTTAAGAATGAACGTCACTGTAATTGCAGGCAGATAATACAACCCAACAAATTGTAATCCTTGGGCAATAAAATAGCCTGTAAACCCTAAAGTAAAAAACCATAAGAATCGCTTTGACGTGATGGGGAGCATGGAAATATTAGGCGAGCAAAGTACAAAAAGCAGTAGAATAGACGACCCTAATAAGTACCTATAAGCGGCAAAAGCTAGTGGATTAATATCCTTTAAACCAATTTTAATGAGAACATACGAGGTAGACCACAAAAAAGTCACCAATAGGGCTTCAGCTAGCGAGTAGATCCTTTTCATAGTACTTACTTTGCATGGAAAAATTTAAGATTTTTGTTAGCCTATTTTTGCTGACTTTAGGGAACTATTTCAAGCAAAAAAGTTTTTTGATAACAAATTTATAAGAATTCGGTGGTAGCATGAAGTTTGCAGGTATAAACTTAGCAACCCCCAAGATTATGGGTGTGATTAACGTCTCCCCTGAGAGCTTCTTTAAAGGAAGTGTAAAACAAAAAGAGGAGGATTTGATTGAAACAGCACTTAAAATGGTCGAAGAAGGAGCATCCTTTATTGACATCGGGGCAAAATCCACGGCTCCGTACCTCGAAACCCAGATATCAGTAGAAGAAGAAACTAAGAGAGCAGTTTGGGCATTAAAGACCCTTAGAGCACACATTAACATCCCAATAAGTATAGACACTACCAACGCAAGAGTGGCTGAAGCTGCAATAAAAGCTGGAGCTGACATAATAAACGATGTAACTGGTTTTAAGGGAGACCCAAGAATGGTAGAAGTTGCCAAAGAATATGGTGTCCCAGTTATCCTCTGTGCTCACAGAGAAGTAAAGGACTTCACCGACCCAGTTCATGAAGTTATCACTGCTCTTCAAGAGAGTCTCCAAATAGCCCATGAGAATGGCATTGAAAAGGATAAAATAGCAATCGACCCTGCAATAGGATTTTTACGGCCTAAATGGCCACCATGGTACGAATGGGACTCAAAGATTATTGCAAATTTAAACCTTCTGAAAATATTTGGCCTTCCTATTCTCGTAGGGATCTCAAGAAAATCTTTTATAGGAGCAATAACCGGAAGAAGAGATCCAATGGAAAGGCTCGCTGGTAGTTTAGGAGCTACAGCAATAGCTGTGTGGAATGGAGCAAATATAATAAGAACCCACGACGTTAAGGAAACTCTTGATGCGATTAAGATTGCACACTTTATAAAAAGATTTAGAGAGTAAGCTCTTCTATTTCAAATTTTTCATTTTCGAGATCTATAGTCAGGTAAAAAGCAGTCCTATTTTTAACTTCCTCAAAGCTTAATTCTGAGTAGACTTCAAATGTTGATGAAACTATCGCAAAGAGATTTTCTCTTTCTACTTTTAAGAGGCGCGAATACCGTTTATATAATGAATTCTCTTCTCTTTCCCTCACCATATAAGCAGTTACAAAGCCCTTTATTTCAGATGGTGTGATAAATAAGCTGGCAGTGTTAAGCGTTGTCTTAACCACAGGGACAATTTCCTTGAATCTTTTTAAGATCTCATCCTTCGAGAAAGACCGCAATGAACTCAGCAAATAGAGGCCCAGTACATGGCTGTCAGAGATATCTTTAAGCTTTTCATTGTCCAATCCAGCCATATCTATCAATATCTGCTTATTCAAATCTCCATTATGATAAAACCAGAAATTAAAACCCTCTGGGGAGGAATACACTAAAGGCTGAGCATTGAAAAGATTAACAGTTCCTTGGCTAGCAGCTCTTGTATGGGCTAGAAGAACACCAAAACCATCAAGGGATTCTAAAAACTTTCTTACACCTTTTGTGTCTTCAAAAATAGGCTTAGATGTTTTATAATATTCTAAATCATCCTTACTAATCCATACAAAGCCCCAGCCATCCTTGTGATAGGGACTTTTTCCAAATGCCACTTTATAAACGTCATTCTCCGAGGATTTTACCAAGGCATCCACAAACTCTTTCATTTCACTTCCATTTCCAACTGCAAAAAGCACTCTGCACATTTTACTCACCAAACTTTTTTAGACAAAGAAGTTTTAAAAATATTGGAGGGACAAAGGTGATCCTTAAACAACTCAAAGAGAAAGCTATGAAGAAAATAAAAGAAGACTTTAGAATACTGGACTTCTCATTCGCGTTGCCTTATACTTATGTTGTCTTAGAAGGGCCCGAGGGGAAAGCTATTGGCTTAGCAATGACACTCCCCGAAGAGATAGGAGAATACAAGACATCGTTTAAGTCGCCTAGCTTAAAAGAGTTCATTGATAAAACAGACAGCCTAAACATTATAGAAAGAACTCTTGGAGTAGCAACAATCAATGCTATTTCTCAATATTATATCGATCTAACTCAAAGTACTTCTCAAGATGCTACTGACCTCATAGATGATGCCAAAAAGATAGCCGTTATCGGAAATATGCCTCCAATAGTTAGAACATTGAAAGAAAAAGGAAAAGAGATCTTTGTATTCGAAAGAAATCCCAAATTGTGGGATAGAGAGACTTTAAGTGATAGCCTCGAGTATTACCTACTTCCTGAAATGGATGCAGTAATAGTAAGTGGATCCGCTCTGGTAAACTGCACTCTTGACATGATAGTGAAAAGAAGCAAAAAGGCCAAGAAAATCATTTTAACTGGAGCAACTGCTCAAATTCTCCCAGAATTTTTGAAAGGAAGTGGAGTAACCCATTTGGCCTCAGTGAAAGTTATTGATGTGGAAAAAGCCATTTTAAACCTAAAAATGGGAAGCTTCAGAGGCTTTGGCGAACAAAGCAGAAAATATGTAATTGAAGTCTAAAACCCTTGTTGGCTTACTCTATAAAATCCAGAACATTTAGGACGAAAATACACTGCCAAAAGCCCCTAATACAGTAAGCTTTTTATCGACTCCTTTTAAGTTTCAAGGGGGTCTAAAATGCTAAAACTTCAGGAGACTATAATAAGTGTCATCAAAAAAGTGCGTGAACACAGGCTGCTTTATGAAAAAAATGAAGAAGCTGTAAAGCAACACTTGATAGGTGAAATCTTTAGAACGCTAGGCTGGAACTGGGAAAACCCAAGAGAGGTTAGACCAGAGGAAAGAACAGAGGATGGAAGAGCTGACTATGCCCTAGTGCTTGAAGATAAGGTTGTTGCTTATGTTGAGGCCAAGAATCTGGGAATTAATGTCTTAAAAAACGAGAGAGCTTTAAGGCAGCTTGCTAGATACTGCTTTTCTCGTGGAGTTAAATATGGAATAATCACAAACGGGACTCAATGGAAAGTTGTGAAGGCCTTTGAAGAAAATTCTACTCTCGAAGATAGGATCTTGTTAAGAATTGACCTTCTAAATGAACCTCTTGAACGTGCTGCACTGAAACTGAGTTTCTTATCAAAGAATAAAATCACAAGATTAGAAGACTACTCCCTTTATCTGAAAGCTTTTACATGGGGTTTTGAAAATCTCAAAAAAAGTTACCCCAAAGATTTTCTCTTCTCATATTTAACCGGTTCAATAAAATCAAATTTCCTCCTTTTGGATCATTTAGATGGAAGCGAAATCCCCAAAGGCCTCTATGTGTATGACAACGGTTGGAAAGGTGTTCCACTAATTGAGAAAAATCTTAAAGGGGTCTTACTCTCCCTGCTCCTGTACCTAGCAGAAAAAGCATCTAAAAAAGAGAGAAACGAGATTCTTATAGCATACAAACAGCTAAGAAACATTCAACTAAGCAAGGATAAAATCATGCTCCTCCTCCGCGAACTGGAAAAAGAGAAAGGAGTTAAAATTGGCTTGGAGATCTAAGCTTGTTTTTCAAGCCTTTTTTCTATTGGATTTGTGTATTTTTCATAACTCTAAAGGTTTTTAAACTCAGAGAAAAAAGAAATAATGACCGATGATGGCAACAGGGTAGCTACCGAATTTGATGTGGAAGCCGTTCCAGTCTGAGGTTATTCACATGGCACCAGGAGTACTGGGAGTTTTGAATCCCTCACGACTCTTTCTGCGGTACTTCCAAGCAAAAGGTCTTTTATAACACTCCTACCTTTCTTACCTACAACTATAAGTGAAGAATCTTTTGCTAGGGCTGTTCCAAGAATTGAGTGAGATGCAATCCCGGTTAAGACTTCCGTCTTACTTGGGACCTTGAAGAATTTTGCAAATTCTCTTAGCTTAACTTTAGCACTTTCAATATTCCTTTCTAGCTCCTCATGCTTTCCATAATCGACCACATGAATTAGGGTGACCTCTTCAATGAGCTCCTCAAACTTCTTTACAGCATTTATAACCTTTTCAGAACACTCAGAAAAGTCCACAGCAATAAGAGGTCTCTTAAAAATTTCTTTACAGTTTGACAGACACTTAATTTCTTCTTTCTCTTCATCCCATTCATATTTCACAACTAGTACTGGTTTCTTTGTGGCCCTGACAAGATTCGAAGCAGTGCTTCCTAAAAACATCTGCCTAAGAATATTTTCACCCTTAGAGGGTATAACAACAAGATCTACATTGTTTTCCTGTGCAATCTCAGCGATTTCAAGAGAAGGTATGCCAATTTTCACTATTGGATTTACCTCGATGCCCTTAGCTCTGATTTCTTCAGCAATCCGATTAAGTTCTCCTTCATCTATTTTCATAAGTTCTATTGCCTCTATATCTGTAGCAGTTATATCAACTATGTGGACTAAATATAATTCCTTAGCCCCTACCTCAAAGAGCTGAGGAATACAATTCTTAAGGGCATGCCTCGAGACCTCAGAGAAGTCAGTTGGAAACAACACTTTTTCAAACATGTGACCACCAAATATATATTCGTCTTTCATGTATTTAGGTCTTTAGGAAAGAAAACATTATATTTGGGAGGGAATATTCTATGGTGGTGATACTATGAAGAGGGTACACATCTTTGACTGGCATAAGGAGCATGCAAAGAAGGTGGAGGAATTCGCAGGCTGGGAAATGCCCATTTGGTACTCAAGCATAAAAGAAGAACACTTAACCGTTAGAAATGGGGTTGGGATCTTTGACGTATCTCACATGGGTGAGATATTCTTTAAAGGAAAAGACGCCCTCAAGTTTCTCCAGTATGTCACAACAAACGATATCTCAAGACCACCAGCAATAAGCGGTACCTACAGCCTTGTTCTTAATGAAAGAGGGGCCGTTAAAGACGAGACCCTCGTGTTTAATATGGGCAACGATACATATATGATGGTATGTGACAGCGATGCTTTTGAGAAACTCTATGCATGGTTTACTTCAATCAAAGGCGCAATTGAGCAATACACAGACCTTGATCTCGAAATCGAAAACAAAACTTATGACTACGTAATGTTTTCAATTCAAGGGCCAAAAGCAAAAGATGTTGCCATGGAGCTATTCGGAATTGATATTAATCAGCTATGGTGGTTCCAAGCCAAAGAAGTCGAGCTTGATGGCATAAAAATGATTCTCTCAAGAAGTGGTTACACTGGAGAGAACGGTTTTGAGGTTTACTTCGAAGATGTAAATCCATATCATCCCGATGAAAGCAAGCGTGGAAAGCCCGAGAAAGCCCTCTACGTGTGGGAAAAGATCCTTGAAGTTGGGCAAAAATATGGTATAAAACCTGCTGGCTTAGGTGCAAGGGATACTTTGAGACTTGAGGCTGGATATACACTTTACGGCAATGAGACAAAGGAACTCCAGCTTTTAAGCACTGACATAGACGAGGTTACTCCATTACAGGCCAACCTTGACTTTGCAATCTTCTGGGACAAGGACTTTATCGGCAAAGAGGCCCTGCTAAGGCAAAAAGAGATAGGACTACCTTCAAAGATGGTACACTTTAAGATGGTGGATAAAGGAATTCCAAGAGCAGGCTATAAAGTGTACGCAGAAGGCAAAGAGATCGGAGAAGTTACAAGTGGAACAATGTCTCCGTTGCTTGGTGTTGGAATAGGAATAGCGTTCGTTAAACCAGAATACGCCAAACCAGGGGTAGAGATTGAGATTGAAGTAAGAGGACAAAAGAAGAAGGCCTTAACAGTTGCCCCACCCTTCTATGACCCCAAGAAATATGGAGCATTTAGGGAGGAGTGATTCCTACTTTTCTTTTATTATTGCAAAAGCCCTAACTGGACTGCCCGAGCCATTTTTGATTTTTAATGGGACTCCTATAAAAGTAAACTCTTTTCCAATGAGCTTTTCTAAGTTTACAAGGTTTTCAAAGATAACCACTTCATTAGCCAGCAGAACACGATGAGCTCTGAAGTCTCTATCTATACTGGGCTTATCTATCCCAATGGCCTTGATACCAAGGTTGACTAAGTGCTTTGCACTTTCTTCACTTAGATAAACTTCTGCTCCATTGGTATACAATAGTAATATTTCAGGGTTTTCTGTTATATCCTCGGGTAATATCTCCCTGTCCAGTTTTGAAACATCAATAACTGCGCCTTCTCCAATAAATTTGTCTAGTGGCATCTCATCTATCGTTTTGCATCCTTTAATGAAATGTGCAGGGGCATCAACATGAGTTCCACTATGTTCTCCCATAAAAAGCGTGTTCATATAGTAGCCGTCTTTTTCAATAGTACTCCACGCTTTTATCTCCACCTTTGGATCTCCGGGATAAACAAGGATATTCTCGCTAAGCTCCATACTTAGATCAATTATCATTATTCACATCCCCCTACCACTCCTCACTCTTTACTTTTGCCATAATAATCACCTTTTTAACCCTTTAACCTTATCCCCAAAACGGTGATGACATGAAGTGTAGTAAAGATTACTGTGTGAAGGACATCAAACTAGCCCCAGAAGGAGAGAAGAAGATTGATTGGGTATCGAGGTTTATGCCTGTTCTCCAGAACATAAGAAAAGAATTTGAACAAGAGAAACCCTTCAAAGGAGTCAAGATTGCCACAACTCTTCACCTCGAAATGAAGACTGCATTTTTGCTTTTGACCCTAAAAGCAGCCGGTGCTGAAGTGTCTGCAGCAGCCAGCAATCCTCTAAGTACTCAAGATGATGTTGTAGCTGCTTTAGCTAAAAACGGAGTAAAGGTTTATGCCATAAGAGGGGAAAGCAGAGAGGAATACTATGAGTTCATGCACAGAGCTCTCGATATTGAGCCGAACATCATCATAGATGACGGTGCTGATATGGTAAGCACAGTCCTCAGAGAAAGACAAGAACTTATAGAAAACCTATGGGGTGCAAGCGAAGAGACCACAACAGGTGTGATAAGACTTAGAGCAATGGAAAAGGATGGAGTGCTTAGATTCCCAATCATAGCTGTTAATGATTCCTACACCAAATACCTCTTTGACAACCGCTACGGAACTGGTCAATCAACATGGGACGGTATACTTAGGAGCACAAACCTTCTTATAGCTGGTAAAAACGTCGTTGTAGTTGGCTATGGCTGGTGTGGAAGAGGAATAGCCATGAGAGCTAAAGGTCTTGGGGCCACAGTAATTGTTGTTGAAACTGATCCAATTAGGGCCTTAGAGGCAAGGATGGATGGATTTTTAGTCATGTCAATGAGCGAAGCTGCCAAAGTAGGAGATATATTCGTAACCTCAACCGGAAACATAAACTGTATCAGGAAAGAGCACTTCGAGGTCATGAAAGACGGAGTAATAATGGCAAACGCTGGCCACTTCGATGTTGAGATAAGCAAGCCAGACTTGGAGAGCTTAGCTGTGGAGATAAACAATCCAAGGCCACACATCACGGAGTACAAGCTCAAAGATGGAAGGAGGCTATACCTCCTGGCGGAAGGGCGTTTAGTGAACTTAGCAGCAGCTGATGGACACCCAGCTGAAATTATGGACATGAGCTTCGCTTTGCAAGCGATGGCTGCAAAATACATCAGGGACAACCACGAGAAGCTCGAAAACAAGGTCTACGTCCTTCCAAGGGAGATTGACGAGATGGTCGCGAGGATTAAGCTCAAAGCCATGGGCATTGAGATTGAAAAGCTAACGGAAGAGCAAAAGCAATACTTGGAGAGCTGGGAGCACGGAACCTAGTTGTATTGTTTTTGTCGCTTTTGATTTTCTATTTTCTTGCCTATACTGTTATTTAGATACCTAACAGAAACTTTGGGCCTTCTGTACATATCTTTTTTGATTCAGAAATGTGCAAAACACCACAAGGTTAATTAAATAATAGAGTAAGGCTTGATTGGGGAGCAAAAATGAACTGGCAACTCGCTTTAGAAAAGTTCCTTGAGGAATGGAAGGGAAAAGACTTTGTTGAGGCTGCTCTGCTCACGGGGAGCTATGCGATAGGTATGGAAACTAAGTACTCTGACGTCGATGTTTACATCATCCTTTCAGACAGTATCGATTGGCGTGAGCGAGGAAATAAAGTAATTGACGGAGTTTTAATTGAATACTTTGTAAACCCGGTGAAGCAGATTAAGCATTACTTTAAGAAAGAATTTAAGGAAAATGGTAGGAGTACTGCGAGGATCGTTGCAATTAGCAAAGTTCTGTTTGATAAGACCGGCATAACTGAAGAACTCAAAAGAGAAGCGCTAGAGTACATGGAAAAGCCTTTTGAGAAGCCGGATGCAGTTTGGGTGGAAATTGCCAAGTACTCCCTCTGGGACATGCTTGATGGTCTGATGGATGCAAAAGAGAGAAACGACCCAAGTTTTAACCACCTTTATCACTTAACTCTTAACCACGCCCTCCATGTTTACTCAAAGTTCCTCTGCGTTGAGACCCCTCCAGCAAGTAAGGTCTATCGTTTATTTACCGATGAGAAGTTTAGGAAGGCATATATGTTTGAGTCTTTTCCGGATGAAAAGTTTGTTACACTGTTTTTGAATGCTATGCAGGAAGAAAAACTTGAAACATTAGAAAAACTCGTCGTATATGTCTTCGAAAAGATGGGAGGATTTAACATCGATGGCTGGCGTTTAAAAACAAGAACGGAGGTTTAGAGATGGAAAAATTCAAGCTAATTCCAATCGGAAGAGTTCATAAAGACAGCGAAACGTTCCTCGAAATCTACCCCGAGTTCGCTGAGGCCCTTGAAGGCCTAAACGAAGGTGATTGGATTAAGCTAATTTTGTGGTTCCATGAGAGTGATACGCCGGAAAAAAGAAAAATCCTAAAAGTTCATCCATACAACAACCCAGAAAATCCCCTTAAAGGTGTCTTTGCTACGCGCTCACCCGTTAGACCGAATCCCCTTGCGATTTATGCCCTCAAAATACATCGTATTGAAAGAAACAGACTTTATATAGACTGGATCGACGCCAACGACGGTACACCGATAGTAGACATAAAGATACTTGTAGAGAGGTTTGATTGTCCTAGAGAAATGTCAATCGATGAACAAGAGCTTGATATTCCTTCATCACGACAGATTGGCGAGATAAACTTAATTCCAAAGAAGAGCGAATTTCTTCATCCTAAAGAAATCAGCCCAGAGAAATACAATGCACTCGTTTTGGAGCTTGGTTCTAAAACGACAATACTAACCGCCAAAGATCTGGTAGAACTAATTAGGGCATTAAAAGAATTTTATGACAGGCTACCAGTAGAAATAAAAGATAAGTTAAAACTCGAATAGTGCACCACAATGTGCCATAAGGTACATTTTTAAACTTTTATATTCAAATTTTTATGGTGTCTCCTATGCTATATAAAGCTCAATTTGGAAACCCTGAGAAAGGATGGGTCGTTCTCGTACACGGTCTCGGAGAGCATAGTGGGCGATATGATAAGCTTATAAAAATGCTCAACAACGCTGGTTTTGCACTTTATACTTTCGATTGGCCTGGTCATGGCAAAAGTGGAGGAAAAAGAGGACATGCAACCATAGAACAGGCGATGGAGATAATAGATAGTATCATTGAGGAAATTGGGGAAAAGCCCTTCATTTTTGGCCACAGCCTTGGTGGTCTTACTGTAATAAGATATGCTGAAACAAGACCTAACCGTATTCAAGGACTTATAGCATCCTCCCCTGCTTTAGCTAAAAGTCCCAAGACACCAAGCTTTATGGTACCTCTCGCTAAGGTACTGGGAACTTTAATTCCTACCATAACTCTTAGCAATGGACTGGACCCAAAGTTCCTCTCAAGAAACAAAGAGGCTGTTAAGAAATATGTAGAGGATGAGTTAGTTCACGACAGAATCTCTGCTGCACTTGGAAAAAGTGTTTTTGAGAACATGAAAAAAGCGCATCAAGAGGCTGAAAAGATAAAAGTTCCTGTTTTACTCCTTATTGGAACTGCAGATATAATAACTCCTCCAGAAGGAGCAATAAAGTTTTTTGAACGACTCAAAGTTGAAGACAAGAGCATCAAAAAATTTAATGGTGCATATCATGAAATATTTGATGACCCAGAATGGGGAGAAGAATTTCACAACACAATAGTGAAATGGCTTCTTGAACATGTGAAGGGCCCAAAAGAGAGCCATGCCCCAGTGAACTCTGAAGAACTCCTATTAATCCCTGAGGCAGGAAAAATAGAGAAGATGATATAAATGAAAAAGTTGGTCCTAGAGTCCTACGAAATAAAATTTCTCACAGGGCTATTCATGGCCTTCCTAATCCTCCTTCTCCTTATCATCTCTGTGATATTATTTACACTTGTAAGGAGTGGGGCTTCCCGAGAAGCCTTCCTTGGAGTGTTGGCATATCTGGTATTCGCGGTAATTGTGATGAGTATTCTGGCCTTTTGCCTGAAGAAAATAAGAGAAGGACCCAAAAAGGCCACTCTACTAGCTAAACAAACAATCTTCGAGGGGAATCGTTTAGTCTTCCCCATAGAACTTGAATTTGAGTACGGTAGAATGGAGCTTCTCAACTCTCCTGAAAGAATGGGTTCGAAAAAGGAGTTCAAGGTTATAGAAAGAAAAAAGACTTCAATCTTTGAATTTCCAGAGAAAGAGTTCAAATTCGTGGCTACTTACGAAAAAGGATTTGCCAGCTTTCCAGCGATTAAAATACTAACAAGGGCCTATGAAAGAACAGTACTCCTCTTCATGACCAATAAAGGGAAAGTAACTGTCAAAAAGCTCATCGCACCTTCAATTCTAAGGAGCAATATGAACGTTGAGATAAGGGGAGAAGAAAAAGAGTTAGTAGGAAGGCTTTATAAACTACCAAACCAACGAGAGAAGGTTGAGATATTTTTAAGTGCCCCCGAGACTCCTGAAACTAATGTAAAGATAGCAGATTCCTCAGCGGAAGAGTTTAGATACTCCATGGTTCCAAACGAAAGAGTTGTAATATTCAGTTCCTACGGAAGTTTGAGTGTAGAAAACCTGCTAAGAACTTTGAACTTTTCAAAAATTGTCCTTGGACATGGGGAATTCCTCTTGAAGTTCAAGCTACCAAAACCTAGAAGAAAAGAACTAGCTTCTTATAAATTCGAAGTCGAACTTAAAGAAGGAGAAAGGTGGGGAGTCTGATGCTGATCGACACTTTTCCCTGTTTCCTAAAGTACTGGGATGGGAGTAAAGATTCATGGATTGAGTACATTAAAAACTACCCAGAACTCTTTGAGAAAATAAAGTGGGACTATGAGCGTTATAAGATGGATTGGCATGAATATCTAAAACTCCTCTCCAAAAGAAGTGCTGATGAACTGAAGCTTGCCCATGAGAATCTTTTGAAGATTCTTCCTGAAGTGGAAGAAGAAGTGAAGAAGCTATTTGATGTTCCGGATTATAATATCGTCATCTACGTCGGTCTTGAAAATGGAGCTGGATGGGTCACAGAATTTAATGGAAAGCCTTCAATCCTCTTCGGCCTTGAGGCCATTGCCGAGCTTGGATGGTACAAAAAGCTTAAGGGCCTTGCTGCACATGAATTCGGCCACTTAATTCACTGGCTGTTAAGAAAAGAAAATGTAGAAAACCTTGAAGATGAACAAATAATGTGGCTTTACACAGAAGGATTTGCTCAGAGGATTGAAGACTTAATAAGCGGAAGACCGTGGCATCTCGAAGAAAAGGGTTGGTTTGAGTGGTGTGAGGGGAATGAAGAAGTTATCAAAAAAGAATTTTTAAGAAGAGTTGAAGAAAAAGAGCCTTTAAATCCATTCTTTGGTTCCTGGTACACCCTTTTTGGACAACAATACCTAGGCTACTATCTTGGCTACAAATTCATCTGTCGGCTTGAACAAGAGTACTCACTAGAAGAGATTGCAACAATGGAAAAAGAAGTAATTAAAAGAAAAATTCTGGAGTTTCTTCACTAAATATTTTCTCTTAAGTCAATTATGTGCTCAAGCTCAGGCCCTGTCTTTATCAGCCCAACAGGAACGCCTACCTTCTCCTCTATTTCTGCTATGAAATCCTTTGCTTTCTTTGGAAGCTTGTCAAACTCTGTGACTCCAAATGCCTCTTTGTCATATTTGTCGAGCATTGTGATTGCTAGCATTGTAGCACCATTTATTTTGGCTGAATAGCGTGCAAATTCA
The DNA here is from genome assembly GCF_001317345.1 of Thermococcus sp. EP1. NCBI lineage: Archaea > Methanobacteriati > Methanobacteriota > Thermococci > Thermococcales > Thermococcaceae > Thermococcus > Thermococcus sp. EP1. The sequence goes on from NZ_JXCG01000006.1 coordinate 123,295, forward strand.
AAGTCAAACCATCCTACTCTTCTTCTCCTTCCCGTAACTGTGCCGTATTCAACAAGGCCCATGCGATCTGCCTCTTCTTCACTCATCTCTGTGGGGAATGGCCCAGCACCAACCCTCGTTGGAAAGCTCTTAAAGACCACTATTACATCGTCAACTCTCGTTGGCCCTATTCCAACGTCACTGGCCATTGCAGAGGCCGAAGTGTCTTTAGAAGTAACGTAGGGATAGCTTCCGTAATAGAGACTTAATCCAAATCCCTGTGTCCCTTCAACCAAAACAAGCTTGCCTTCGTCAAGGGCATCGTTGACCTCTTGAGCAACATCTGTTAGATAAGGTTCAAGTTCTTTAAGGTCTTTTACCTGCTTAGCTTTCCTTAATGCTCTATCTGCATTTGCAGGCCCACAGCCAGAGCCAGTAGTTCCTATTTTCCCATGGAGATAACCATTACTCCGGTCAAGCTCTTTATGCCCTGGTTCAATTACAGTACAACGATAGTCAAGGCCTACCCTTCCCTCGACATTAAAGTCCTTTAAGTGTTCAAGTTCATGGAAGAAAACCTCAGGATCAACTAAAACTCCAGCCCCAACTAGAAGTCTTGCATTTTCATTCATAAACCCCGTAGGAAGTTGTCTTACCGCATATTTTTTCCCGTTTATAAAAACGCTGTGTCCAGCGTTTGTTCCTACTCCGCCCCTTGCTATGACCTCTGGTTTATCGTGTATCGCGAGATAAGCGATTATTGAACCTTTTCCTTCATCTCCCCATTGACCACCAACAACTATGTAGCTTGGCATGGCTCCTTACCCATAGTTAAGAGAATAACATCTTTAAAACAGTTTCGGATAAGGCAAATGGTGAAAATTAACAGAAATATGTCAAACTCTTTTAACCACTAGGCACATAAAATCCGACTTCTGTGTAGTTGCCGCTTTCAATGCCGTAACTACGAGGATAGGCCCTGAAGTCTTTTGCTAGTCTTCTGGTAGAGTATCTATCCACTCCAGCTATTATTGCTAAAAGGTTTTCCTCGTTCCAAGGATTCCTTATGACCTCAACAACTCCCAGAGGATAACCATGAATGATTTTACTCCTTTCCTTAAGTTCCGTATAAACCTCTTTTTCAATAGCGAAACTTGTAAAAGTTTCAAAGTTAGTTACATTCTTCTCTAAAATCCATGAGCCGTTGAAGACAAATTTCAGGGGAAGAGTTGTTAGGTTTTGCACTATCCCATTTGCCGCTGGTCCTCCAATGAGTACGAGGTTTTGCTTTAGATCTTCTTCGTTTAGCTCGTTCTCAGCTTTTACGGTAATTTTTGGCTTGCCGTTGTAAAGCCTCCAGATATCATCTTCTTCTATAAGCTCTTTGAGCATAAAAGCAGTCTCTTTGTCATACTCTATGCCGTTAGGATCAGGATTTTTAGCTCCATATACTATTATGACTTCCCCTTCCAAATAACCTCTGTCAAAAAGTCTAAACCCACTGGGTGGAACTCTCTTCTCAAAGTATTCACTAACGTTTTCCGGAGTTGCCCATTCTTTCATGTGCTCTATTAACCTTGGGATATAATCCTCAAAGGTCTCACTTGTCTTCTTCGAACTCTCAAAAATCTCAAACTCTCCCATTAAATCCCTAACCAGGTAGTATCCCAGTGTATGATCCCTTAAGACAAAGTATTTTGGGAGATCATGAACAAGTTCGTGCTTAAAGTTCAGGAGGAGATAATTTGTTAATGCCTCCACAAGGTTCTCAGAGAGATAGACATAGTTTGTATCAAAGTGCTTGTCATAAGTTGCATAAGCGATCTCACTCCTAACCTCCTGAAGGTAATACTCAAGCTCCGAAAATTCGGATAAGTACTTTGAAACAAGAGGGTTGATAAACGTGTGAGAATACTCGTGAGTGGCCAAGAAAAGGTAAGAAATCGTGGAGTAGGATTCAGGCATAAAAGCAACGTAGCCAAAATAATACGCAACTTCACCAATCACTCTGCTCCCAGGGTGAATTCTCAAGGAATAGGAGAGAGCTATGTGAAAAGTCTTATACTGATATCCAAATAACTCCTCGAACTCTTGAAAGAGCTCTGAAGTGAGTGCTCTTTTGGCCGGCTCTAAAACTTTCTCGTATTCTCCTCTATGGGCCTCATAGAATTCCATAAAGTTGCTCTCCTTTGCAAAACTCGCGAGAGCTCTATAAAACTCACTTAAAATAGGGTCATTTTCACTCATATTGCCAAGATAGGGCGTAGATGTCAGTTTTGCCGCAAATCCATTTATTGAGTAGTCTCTCATATAGTGAGGCAAATCTTTAGGAATTGTCTCTCTCATCAAATACACAGCAGGATGATCTCTGTAGGAATCAAAATATGTCAAAACATCGCTAATATATCTCTGAGGAGCTATTATAAATGGGTCGCTCCCGTTAAATGCTAAGATATACACAACAGCAAAAAGCTCAAGGTTTGGATTTACCTCAATGATTATTTCAGGAGCTTCTGCAGAGGCTTGAGGAAAGGTAGAGACAATAACAATGAAGAATAACACAAAGGATGCTCTCTTCATGGCCTCACCTTAATTTGTTGGAAAAGAAGATAAAAAATGTTTCTCCCTCACGAAATGCTATTCATCTTATTTAACCACTATCTGGTAGGTTCCATAAATTATAAATTCCCCAAGAAGAATTTAGAGTGAGGGAAAGCCATGATAAAAAACAAACTCATTGTTGTCACAGGAGGAGCTGGCTTTATAGGTTCACACATCGCCGAGGAGCTTAGCAAAGATAATGATGTTATAGTTATTGATAATCTTTATGCTGGTAAAATCAAGAATATTCCACCAAATGTAAAGTTCATTCAAGCTGATATTAGGGATTACAAAAGCATAGCGGAGCTGATTTCTCAAGCAGATTACGTCTTTCATGAGGCGGCTCTTGTGAGTGTGGTTGAGAGTGTAGAAAGACCACTCTTGACAGAAGAAATAAACGTTCTAGGCACATTAAATATTTTAAAAGCCTTGAGTGATGGACATGGGAAACTAATCTTTGCTTCCTCCGCAGCTGTCTATGGGGATAACCAGAACTTACCCCTAAAAGAGAGTGAAAAGCCTAAACCTCTCTCGCCCTATGGGATAACAAAAGTCTCTGCTGAGTATTACTGCAAAGTCTTTTATGAGCTCTATGGAGTCCCAACCGTAAGCTTGAGATACTTCAACGTCTTTGGGGAGAGACAAGGGTATAACCAGTATGCCGGGGTTATAAGCATCTTTATCAACAGAGCCCTTAAAGGAGATCCCCTCATTATCTACGGCGATGGAAAGCAGACAAGAGACTTCATCTATGTTAAGGATGTTGTTAAGGCCAACATACTGGCAGCTGAGAGCAGTAAAACAAATGGGAGAGTATTCAATGTCGCAAAGGGAGAGAGAACAACTATTTTAGAGCTCGCCCTTAAAATCATCGAGGTTACAGATTCTTCAAGCTCAATACTCTTTGACAAGCCAAGACCCGGCGATATAAAGCACAGTCAAGCCGATATAAGTGAAATTAAAAAGCTTGGTTTTAAGCCAGAATATTCCCTCGAAGAAGGTCTCTTGAAGACCATAGAATGGTATCGGGGGAAAACCTAATGAGAAAAATAACCCTTGTCCCCGATTCCAAACTCTCATTTTTAAAACGAAAGACAAAAAGACTCGTACAGTCTTTCTCTCAGAACATCACCTTAGAAGACAACATTATCCTTCTCTCTAAAGAAGAGAAAATCAAGAAAGGAACTCTCTTATGTTCCAGTAGTATAGTAATTGGAAAACGCGTGGGTGGAAAACATTATGATGGCATACTATTTTTGGTTTCAAGAAAATTTAAGGAAGAGGAAAAAATAACAACAAATGAGTTGCCATTAGAACCAAAAGAATATCGAGTTGAAGTAGACGTTAGTGGTGCTGGAAGAGTTGAATTGCCTGGATTCAGCCTTGATAATGGAATTTTGATTCTCTATATTTTTCCAAAATATGTATTTCAATTTCCTCAAGCGAGTCTAATGCTTTCAACTTCTCAAGATCTCGCCCAAATCACCTTCAATCCGACTCAATTTGGCTTTAAAGGTAGAGTTTCACTAAATCTCGAAGATGCTGAGGAGGTGGAAGTAATACTCAAAGGGGATAACACGAGGGAATTACTTTTCTGGGGAGATGAAGAGGGAGAATTTAACTATGAGTTTATCAAAGAGCCTATTCTACTAATCTCTCATGAAAGTTTGATCACTCCAAAAGAACTTGCAAATGCTTTTGGAAAAGCCTCCTTAATAAGTGGACATGGGGAATTTGAAGTTGAAGCTAAGCTTAAATACCCTCTAAAGAAGGCCATAAGAGAAAATATAAAATTTAGTGTATCTTTAGGGTGAGAACTATAATGAGGATAATAATCTTAATGGGAAAAACCAAAGTTCTGTACTTTGTTCTGCTATTTGGAATACTTATCACCGTTCCCATAGGTGTAATAGTACTCAAAAACCCTACAATTCCCATAATGTATCGAGCTGGAGTACTTGGATTCATTGCCCTTTGGGTTGGTTTAATGAGTTTTGTCATTTATCGCTCAAGAAAGTCCTTTGAAAAAGTAAAGAATATCAAAGAAATCATTTCCATCAGCGAGAATGAAATAAGTTTTCTAAAACCCTTGAGAGCAGAAGTTGGATATTTTGATGCTTATGCTTACTGGAGTTCAAGCGGGAAGAGCAGGCACTATCATGTATTCAAGAGTTTTCTAAAGGAAAGTGAAGAAGCACTAAGCTCCTTTAAATTTGAAACAAAACCATTTTTACTGTCAATAGCCCAAGATGGCGAAGGAGACGTGCATTTGCCCGGAATTAGAATCCTAGATAAAGAATACAAAGACATCATAATTCTTCACGCCAAGCCAAATTACAAAATATTACTCCCACAGGAAAGTTTTAGTGTATCAACTGAGAAAGACTTTGCTGAGGCCAAAGTTGAAACTACCCAAAATGGAATCAAAATCATCATCCAAGCAAATCTCAACAGGGCCCGAAGGGCTAAGATTGAACTGATATCAAAACACAACAGAATCGTCAAAGAACCTATAGGAGAAACTAAAGATTTTGGAATATTTGAATATGCCTTCCCAGCAGAACCAATAGTAATAATAGGCCACTATGAGAATACAACTCCTCTTGAGATCCTTAGAGCTGGAAAGTTCGGAAGGATAATAGCAGGGCATGGAAAGTTTTTCCTTAGACTTGCACTGGATATACCCTTCAAACCAGACGTGAAAGAAGAAGTTGAATTTGAGGTGTTTCCAGAGAAAGAAGAAAAAGAGATCACTTCTTGGGGACTTTAAACCCCATGGCTTGCTCTTGTTGTAATTTTTGAGCCTTTTGGGCTAAGTTTTGGAGTTTGCCCTCAAGCTGCTGAAGAGCTTCCTGGGTCTTTTTTATAGCCTCATCATATTCTCTAATTCTCTCATCCAAGTACGTGATTGCATCATCAATGCTTTTTTCGATTGCATAGCCAGAACCTACACTAACAATTGCATTGTTCTTGTCCTCTATTTTTCCTTTCAGAAATGAACCTGCACCTATTGGAACCAGAATCTCGGGATTTTCTTCTTCAACGTTCTTCAGTCCTTCGAGTGTCTCTTTCACGGCTTGGAACTCATTCCTTCCAAGGGTTAAGAGTTCAAGGTTTTGAGCCAAAAGCTGTGCTTGTGCCTGTAAAAGCTGATACTCATAAGCCAACCTCTCAAGTTGTTCCCTATTCTCCATTTCCACCACCAAAAAGAATAACTAAAGAAGTTTTTAAGAGTGTTGGTAAAAAAGATAAAACATCAAGCGAGTTCCAAGGTAAGTCTCTTAACGATTGGGTTCTCAGCTTCCTCTGGTTTTATCTCTTCGATGCTCTCTATGACGATCTTTGACCTCTTAACACGGTGTTTGCTTCCAATTTCTGAAAAGACAAGCTCTTTAATATCTTCTGGCTTTAGGGCTCTGTATTCCTTGGTGAATTTGAATTTTCTCCCTTCCTTTTCAAAGATCCCCTTAACGCGGAATACCTTAACTTCCATTGCCCCTCACCCCAAAAATCCTAGTGCTTCTTCAATCTTAACTATTTCAGGACCCGTTGTAAGATGCCCAACGACAACACCAAAGGAATTTGCAATCATGCATGAGCCCACAAAGGGCACACCCATGTTGGCGGTTCCAACATAAAAATCAACTTTAAAGAGACCTTCGAGCCATTCAAGCTCTTCATCAGTAGCCTCCGGGTGGACTAATCCACCTTTGTTAGTGACGATTCCAACGCTTCCAACGGCATGATAGTTAGCTATTATTCCTCTTTCCACTTCAACATCAAATATGTCTTCAAACTGTTTTGCTTCTTCTCTTGTGAACTTCGCACTAATTAGAGCAGCTTTGTCGTTCACAAGGATCAAGTTTCCAAAGGCAGTTAACTTACTCAAGACTGGTTCCACACTAACATCAAAACCGTTTTCTCGTAGGGTAGTTCTAATTTTCTCGAGCTCCGTATCCCAGATATAGTAAGGAACAACAATTGCCCTTGAGTTAGCAACAGCAAAGATGCCAACTATCCTAGATTTCATTATGCTCGTCTCTATGATGGGGACTTTTAAAACTTCCCTTAACACATCAAGCTTCTTTTCTTGAAGGCCCTCTCTGATCAGGGCAAAGTTATCACTAGCTAACCCAAAAACTCCAAGGTACGGTGAATTCTCAAAGTCAAGTCTCTCAATGTGCATCTTCACACCCTCGGCCTTCCCTCATTGGAAAATATAAGAATCAAGCAAGGTGGACCTCAGCCACCTTAACGCCTTCTCTTTCCTCAATAGTGACCTTAACACGGAGCTTGCTTGGTGGCTTTTCTATTCCGCGCTCCCAGATTTTCTCGTTAACGTCTGTACCTATGATAACCTCATCTGCCTTTGTGTGTCTTGCTACAAACTCTCTAACGTAGCGAGCAGCTCTTGGTGCTCTCTTCCATCTTGGAACTATCTTTATGATCTTTCTAATCGGGACTACGTAAACTCTCTCCTCTGCCATCTCTCATCACTCCTTAAGCTTTGTTCTCCTCCAATATCTCCTCTTAGGATGAGTTAGGACTTTTCTATTTGTCTTTACAATAACCCACACAGGGACTCTCCTATTTTGCTTAGCTGCCTTTGCCAAACGAAGCTTTTTCGCTACAGGCTTGTTCCTTGCCATTCTTAATCCCTCCTTAATTTGTGAACGTGAAAATATGCCGGACTAATGGCCGGCTTAGCACAAGCGTATTTAAATTTTTGCTTTCACTCACATTCAAAAATTATAAGGTTAAAAAGCTTTTGATTAAGCTCCTATCCTTGCCTTAAAAATTACCTCCCTACCCCGATGTAAGATTTGAAAAAATGGCAAAAACAAAAAGAATGCAAATTTAAGCGTCCTCCCCAAGCTCCTCTACTGGCAATTTCATTCTTGAAACAGTAATCAAGATCAATATGCCCAAGAGTGGCATGAGGGCTAATTCCCCAAGTGCTAATGTCTCACTTTGCCTTGCAAGTGCTTCTGTTATAGAGGGAGCCACCGCATTAGCTGAATTGGATATTAATCCCAATGCAAAGGAAGCTCTTGGATATATGCTCCTTGGATATGTAGCAGGAGCGGACGTCCAAAAAGCTGGTCCTGTCCCTCGGAGGGCCCCTATAAGCCATACTGAAGCCAAAGCTAAAGAGTAACTCCCATCAAGCATGGCTTTGGAGTAAACCACCAAACCTACAAAAGATATTGCATAAGAGAGTATCATCACATGTACAATCGCGTTGAAAAGCCCCCTGGCAGTAGTGTTTCTTTTAGAAAGCTGAAATCCGACAAAGCCCATAACTATTGACCAAATAGCCTTTGAGATATTCAAAGTCGTGCTTAAGTTTGCCACTTGGCTTTTGTTCCATCCGAGCGCATAAGCTAGAGATGATGAGAAACCAACTATTGTGAAAATCACCCACAAGGCAGGGAAAAATGTAAATCCAAGGACCCAAGTAAATTTCATGCTCCAAATGTTAACTTTTGTACTTTTCTCGCTTTTGTGGACTATCTCAAAGTCTTCCGTAAATAACCACCATACTAAAAGAACAGCATACATTACAACAACAGTCACCAAAAATGCTGATTTCCAGCCAAGAGCGTTTACCAAATATTTGGCACTCATTGAACCAAAAACACCACCCCAAAAGATTCCAGAGAGGATTATACCTTTAGCAAATGGTCTCTCGGCCACAAAGTAGTTAGCTATCTGCGTACTAAACAGAGGCACTAAACTCACGACAAAACCCTGAATAAACCTTAAAAGTACCACTAGATGCCAATTTCCAACATAAGGAATCACAGCTTGCGGTATTGCAGCAAAACTAAGGGCTATAGCAACACTCCTCTTAAAACTCCCTTCATAAAGTTTTGTATGACCTAAAAGAAATGCTATAAAGAGACCAAAGACATAGGCTACATGTTGAAGATCGTAAGCCTCTCCACTTATTCCAAAGTGAGATATTATATCGGGTTTAGCTACACTCATCATACTCAGAGTTCCAAATCCAGCTGTCATTACAAGTGTATTCAGGATTACAGATTTCCAACGTTTCATTTTATCACCTCACGACTTTCCGATGAGCAACACAAAGGAGATAAGGATTACACCATCCCTACTGAACAAGTTTAAATTTAAAAATCTTTTCACACGAACAAATCTTAAGAAAAAGAGGATAAAGAAAACTCAACCAATTTGGAAGGCTGTACTTCTAAGTTCTCCTCTTTCAAAGCGGTGTGGGTCGTACCAGTCCCAATCTAAAGGTACTTTTGTCTTTCCTTTAACTATGAGATCTGCCATTGCCTCTCCCACACCAGGTGCCATCATGAAACCATGACCACTGAAACCAGCAGCAATATAAAAACCGTTTATATGGTTTATTTTGCCTATTGCGGGGTTGCTATCAGGAGTCTTCGCATAAAAACCTGCCCACTGTCTTAATATGTGTACATATTTAAGTGCTGGGATTATACGAGTAGCCCATTTAAGCACGCCTCTCAGAAAGTCGTAAGTGGGTGTCATGTCATAAGTGGGACCGTGTTCTATTCCTGTTCCACAAAGAACTCCACCATCTTCTCCATCTTGGATTACATAAGAATCATTCCATGCTGGTGGACACACTAAGGGTTCAATTTGGCCTTCTTTAAGAGGTTCAGTCTTCACAAGTTGATGTTTGTAGGGCTTTATTGGAATGAATTCCTTCCCCAAACCAGCCATTTCATTTATTATTGGGGCCCATGCATTGGCTGCATTTACTATTACATCCGCTTTTATAATACCCCTGTTAGTTTTTACCCCTTGGACTTCTTTATTCTCAACGATGACATCGGTTACTTCTGTGTATTCATAGATCTCAGCACCCAACTCCCTAGCCTTTCTTGCAAAGGCAAAAACAGTTTTAAATGGATTGGCCTTTCCATCTGTAGGATTCCATTGACCTGCCAAGAATTCATCAGCATTTAGTAAGGGCACTATTTCTTTCGCTTCTTCCGGTGTTATAAGCCTCGTGGGAACACCAAACTTATTGTGAAGTTCTATATTTTGCTTAAAAGCTTCAACTTCTTCCTCCGTTGTGGCAAGGAAAAGATACCCAGTTTGCTTGAAATTCACATCATATTCCAGCTCTTCACTTAGCCGTTTCCATCTTTCAACGTTATATTTTTGAAGCCTTATGTTGGCTTCATCAGTGAATTGCTGTCTAATCCCAGTGGCACATCTAAACGTGGATCCACTCCCTAAGTAGCCTTTTTCTATAAGAACAACATCAACACCAAGTTTAGCAAGGTGATAAGCTATCGATGTACCAGTACTTCCTCCACCTATAACAATAACCTCTGCTTTACTCTTCATCCATCTCACCCACCAAAACTCCTGCTGGAACGGGTCTAATTGGGATTCTCGTTGCAGGAAGCTTTATTTCATCTGGGCTTTTACCGGTTTTCCTTGCTAATATACTGATAACCATTGGAAGACAGGTTCTTCCTTGGCATGGTCCCATGCCTATTCTGAGAAGCCTTTTTATCATTTCAATGTCCTCAACTCCCTGTTCAATGAGGGCTTCAATTTCTTCCACAGTTACCTCATTACACCTGCAGATTATCTTCTCGCCTTTTTCGTTCATTCTCTCACCACCTTTACAGCCCTAACGTCCCAAGCTAATTCGAGGGGCACCTCTACAGTTATTATTGGTGTATCTCCCTTGCTCTTCTCTCTTGGAATCACTGTTACAACCTTTCCCTTTCCTACTTCTTCTCCAATTCTATTTAGCAGAACAACCTCCTCTCCAACCTGCGGGACTGGAAGAACTTCATGAGGCATTGTCACTTTTGCTTTCTCTCCAATGTAGTGAACCATGAAAAATGCCAATCCTGGACAAATTTGCACACAAAGAGAACAGCCAATGCATTTTTCATAATCAACAACAGGAACCGCGTTTGGATGCTCCATGAGAACAGCGTTTGTAGGACAGATCTCCGCACACGGAGTACACGGGATTTCCTGCGGGCACTCTGGAACTGCCACTGGCCTTTGCCTTAATCTCTCCTCACTCGGCAACCCAACGTACTCTTTCAACTCTTCAACGCTTAGAAATCCTTCTTTCAAATAGTGAGGGATTTCACTCATTCTACCACCACCTTCTTGAGACCTTCAAGAACTTTACTTCCAAATGGACCGCTTCTGAACTCTTCAAGCTCTTTCTGAGCTTTTTCTATTTCTTTGAGCCACTCAGGAGAAGCCACCCCTGCACCTAAAGCTGCCCCAATTCCTGCTATCTTTCCTTCGAGCATTGCTGTCGTAGCTTCTTCAATTCCCGCAGAGTCTCCAGCAACAAAGATTCCCCTTATAGTTGTCTCCATCCTTGAGTCCCTAATTACTACGTGTCCTCCAAGTTCTGGGACATACTTAATTTGGCAGCCGACTTGGTGTAAAAGTTCTATACTCGGCCTTAATCCCACGGCTAAAGCGATTACATCAACTTCAAAGACTCTCTCTGTTCCAGAAATAACTTTCCAGTTCTCATCAAGCTGGGCCACAATTGCCCTTTCCACTTTTTCTTTGCCCTCAGCTCTAAGGATTGTGTGTCTTGTCAATATTGGAATACCAAGCCGTCTAATCTTAGCCGCATGAACAAAATATCCTCCTACTTTGGGCATTGCTTCAACTATTGCCTCAACCTTCACTCCCGCTTGATATAATTGGTAAGCCAAGATAAGCCCAACATTACCGGCCCCAACAATTAAGACTTTATCCCCAGGTTTTACTCCATAAGTGTTCATAAGTGTTTGAATTGCACCAGCCCCATATACTCCTGGTAAATCGTTATTTTCAAACGGAATCATCCTTTCCATTGCTCCTGTTGCAACCACAACGGCTTTTCCTTTAAACTCAATGAGTTCTTTGTTCTTTCTGACCCCAACCACCAGCTTTTCCTCTCCCTCCTGCAGAAGCATTATAGCAGAAGTTTCTAAGAAAAGTTCAATGTTTCGTTTTCTCAGCTCTTCTTCAAGTATGTCAGCTATTTTAATTCCTCTAACTCCGGCAAACTGCTCCCTCTTTCCAAAAAACTTGTGGGTTTGTTTAACCAGCTGACCACCAAGCATTGGATTCTCATCTAATAGAACTACTTTTGCCCCAGCATCCCGTGCATGAATAGCAGCCATCATTCCAGCCGGGCCACCACCTATCACAATAACATCCGCCTCAATTCTAGGCGGCTCTTTCCATTTTGGCGGCTTTTTAGTTTTTGGTAGTAGCGGTTTTTCTTCCTGCATTTCTATTTGCATTCCATCCTCAACGAGAGTTATACATGTCCTGACGTTTGGGATACCATTAACCTTCATTAGACAAGAAGAACATTTTCCAATTGCACAAAACAATCCCCGAGGCCTGTGTTTTTTTGTTGAGTATTGGAATGTTCTTATCCCTGCAGCGTGGAGCGCCATGGCAATTGTTTCACCCTCATAGGCCTTTATTGGTGTCCCCTCGAAGTAGATAGTTACTTCTTTTCCTCGAACTTTTTCAAAATTCAAAATAGGATGTTCACTAAGGCGCATGAAATTTCACCAATGTAAAATAAAGAGCCCTCCACTTTAAAGGTTTTTTCATAAAAATGTTATTCACCTTTGGTTTAAACTAAGAACGGATAAAAGTCAAAGAGTTGTAGGCTTTTTAAAATTTCTACTGCCCTCAGAACGAAATGGAATAAAAATAAAGTTTACAAAAATCAACCCATTTGTAAAGCTTTTTGTCTTAGTTCTCCTCTTTCAAAACGGTATGGATCATACCACTCTACAGGCAAACTAGCCTTCCCTTTGATGATTAAATCTGCCATCATCTCACCCACCGCTGGTCCCATCATGAAGCCGTGACCACTAAAGCCAGCTGCAATGTAATAGTCGCTTATCTCTTCTATCTTGCCTATTGCAGGATTACTATCAGGAGTCTTTGCATAATACCCAGCCCACGTTCTCAATATTAGCAATTCTCTCAAAGCAGGAATTATCTTGGAAAGGTATGTTGTAACCTCACGGAGAAATCCATATGAGGGTGTTAAATCGTATGTTGGCCCAACTTCGTATCCTATCCCTCCAATTATTCCCCCATGATCAGTTTGAGTTAGGTAGGAATCTTTGTATTTGAAAGAAATTACCATTGGATTTATTGCATTCTTCTTTATAGGTTGGGTAATTATTGCCTGATGCCTATAAGGCTCAATTGGAATTCTTATTGGAAGTTTTACCATTGCATTAATGAGCTTTGACCAAGCATTTGTGGCATTGATAACTATTCCTGTCTTAATAACACCATTGTTTGTTTTTACCGCTTTAATCTCATTATCTGCAATAATTATATCCTTGACCTCAGTATATTCCAATATCCTAGCACCCATCTCTTGAGCATGAAGAGCAAATGCCGTTGTAGCATGGAAGGGATCTGCCTTTCCATCAGTAGGATTCCACGAAGCCGCTATAATCTCACTTGTATCTAGAAGAGGGACTATTTCTTTTGCTTCTTCTGGTGTTATAAGCCTTGTAGGAACACCAAATCTGTTTTGGATGGAGATATTCTCTCTAAATTGTTCAACTTCTTCCTCGCTATAGAGCAAAAATAAATAACCAGTCTGTTTAAATGGGAAGCCATATTCTTCACTATATTTCTTCCAGAGTTCTACAGAGCGCTTCATAACCTGGACATTAGCCTCGTCATTGAATTGTTGTCGTATCCCTGTTCCACATCTAAAAGTAGAACCAGAACCAATGAATCTTTTTTCAAGGACAGTTACTTCCTCACCTCGTTTAGCAAGCTCGTGAGCAATAGCAATTCCCGTTATTCCTCCTCCAATTATTACTATATCGCTCTTCATACTATCATTCCTCCTTTGCAAGGGCTTTCACTCTCACATTCTTAAGTGGAGGTCTCGCAACCGGGAGATCTATTGTGCTCATTTCTTTCCCCGTTCTCTGACTAACAAGAATAGCCCCATTGAAAAGGCAAAATCTTCCCTGACAGAAGCCCATTGCCAGATGAGTGAGTCTCTTTACTATCTGGAGATCAGTGATTCCTTGTTTCACAACATCATCAACTTTTTTCAGATCCACATCACAACCACATATCTGCACATCCTTTAGATCCATGGCTTTAAAGTCAACGTGAAGTGGGGGTAAAGCTTCGGGTTCATACTTCTCTAGCTTTTCCCTGTATACAGCAGGTGTGCTCTTATAATTAAACTCCTTTAATATGTACGCCCCAACAAGCCTTCCTTCGAGATAATTGGCATAGTGCGGTTTTATGCCCGTTGCACTCCCAGCAACATAAATCCCTTCTCTTATGCGATTTTGCTCATCAATAACAGGAACATAGTACCCCCACTTAAACGTAAGCTTTCCTCCAGCCTGTGTCACAGGATTGATATCAGGTATCCTATAATCGCTCATTATAACTGCATCTACTTCGTAAACGTTGTTATTCATGTCAATAAGTCGCTCAACCCATTCTTCCCCTTCAACCCGCTTTGGATTAGGCACTACAACGTATTCAATACCCCACTTTTCCAGCTCTGGAATTATCCTCTCAGGTCTCCTTCCAACAATGGCTACCTTCCTACCTGGAGCAACTCCCCATTTATTCATCACTTCAAGAGCAAAATCAAGCCTAAACACTCCTGGAAAATCGTTGTTTTCAAAGAGAAGTATGTTCTCAACAGCACCAGTAGCTAAAATGACCTTTTTTGCCATTATCTCAATTAGTTGGCCTTTTTTAACAGCAGGTACTAAAAAGTATTCTCCCTCATCAAAAACTCCAAGGGAAATTGTACCTTTGAAAACTTTCACATTTTCATTAAATTTTGAAGTTAGCTCATTAATAACTTCTCCAGGAGACCCCTCAAATCCCTCCTGAGTAATTCCCTTGAGAGACATTGCCCCCCCAAGCCAGCCCCTTTCCTCTATTATTGCAACTGTCAAATGCTCCTGAAGTTCTAATACTGCACCAATTCCTGCCATTCCCCCACCAATCACTGCAACATCAACAACTTCTTGAACAGTCTCCTTGTTCTCATCGATCTCCACAACTTCTTGAAACTCGCCGTAGTTTTGTCTCTCTATTCGCATCCCATTCCTCACAACAGTCTTTCTTCCATTCATATTTTTGACGCCATTAACTACTACTGGAAGAGGGCCAAAGGTGAACGCTCCTCTTTTTCTTCCTTGTAAGCTTGTAGTTATCCAGTAAATCCTATTAGCAAGCAAAGCAACTGGCAGTTTTTCTCCATCATAAGCTTCTAGTGCTTTTCCCTCAAAATAGATTGTGATCCTTTTAGAAGAGTCTTTCTCATAAAGATCTAATGGCCGCATTTTATCACCCAAGTATACATTTTTCTCAGTTCGTTTATGTATGTAAAATATTTAAACCTTTTGTTTAAACAAAAAGGTGTTAAACCTTTTATTGAAGTTTCAGAAATTTTGATAGCCTACAGAAAAAGGAACTTTGCAAAGAGTATTTATACCAAAAACACAAAAATAGAAAAACGGTGATTACTATGTTGCTTCTTACCAGAAATGACCTGAAGAAAGTCTTGTCCATGAGAGAAGCTATAGATGCAGTAGAAAAAGCCTTTCTTGAGTTTTATCATGAAAAAGCAGAGGTCCCCTTAAGAACAATAATAGAAATCGAAAAACACAATGGCTTTTTATTGTACATGCCAAGCTACCTAAAAGAGAGCGAGGCCTTAGCAATCAAGGTAGTCTCTCTGTATGCCCAAAACCCCGAAAAAGGCCTTCCCAGTGTATTAGCAACTATCCTACTAAATGATCCCGAAACTGGAAAACCTTTAGCACTTATGGAGGGGACCTATATAACTGCAATGAGAACTGGAGCTGCTAGTGGAGTCGCCACAAAATACCTTGCGAGAAAAGATGCAAAAATTGTAGGAATAATAGGTGCTGGAGTACAAGCAAGAACACAGTTGTGGGCTGTTTGTGAAGTCAGGGATATAAAAGAAGCCTTAGTATATGACTTAAATGAGAATAGGGCCAAGAGTTTTGCTGAAGAAATGTCAAACAAGCTTGGAATAGAAATACTTACTGCTTCAAATCCCAAAGATGTTGCTAAAAATGTTGACATCCTTATTGTTGCTACTACCGCAACCAGACCTGTTATCAGCGGAGAATGGATTCAAAATGGAACTCATATAAACTCCATTGGATGGATGGGCAAAGATGCCCGAGAACTTGATTCGGAGACTGTAAAAAGATCCAAATTAGTTGTGGACTCCAGAGAAGGAGTACTGAGTGAATCAGGAGATATACTCATCCCTATACAAGAAGGAATAATTGATGAAACACATGTATACGCAGAGCTAGGGGAAATCGTGGCCGGAGCTAAGGCAGGACGAAAACACGAGGAGGAAATAACACTCTTTAAGAGTGTAGGACTTGCAATAGAAGATGCCATTACAGCCAAATTGGCCTATGAGAAAGCATTGAAATTAGGGGTCGGGACAGAAGTGACGCTTTAGCAACGGTTATATACTTTTTTGTTTTTTCTAATACATGGGTGAACACTTGTGTTCGCGAAACACATTTTTTATGTCGTTGATACCCATACAGAAGGAGAACCAACCAGAATAGTACTTTCAGGAGTGAATGTAAAAGGAGAAGACATCATAGAAAAAAGGAAATACTTCAAAGAGAATTACGATTGGATAAGAACTGCTTTACTTCACGAACCCAGAGGCCATGGGGATCAATTTGGAGCTGTTTTAGTGCCTTCTGAGATAGCTGATTTTGGAGTTATATATATGGACACTGCTGGTTATTTGGACATGTGTGGTCATGCTACAATGGGAATTGCAACAACATTAGTGGAGCTGGGAATTATTGAACTGAATGAGCCATATACGAGCATAAAACTTGAAACACCTGCAGGGTTGGTAGAAGCAAAGGCGAGAGTAGAAAACGGAATAGTCAAAGAAGTTACCGTTGTAGACGTGCCTAGCTTCCATGTAGGAGAGTTTGAAATTGAATATCCAAAAATCGGAAAAATAAATGTAGACGTGGCTTTTGGTGGAAACTTTTATGTGATAGCAAATGCCAAAGATCTGGGTCTTAGAGTTAGAAAAGATTACATAAAGAAACTCATACCAGCTGCGTTAAAGTTGATTGACGTGGCAAACGACCAGATAGAGGTTCATCACCCAAGAAAAGGTGTTCAAAATAGAATAAACCTTGCAATGCTAACCGATGAACCAGAGAAAGAAGACTCCAATGGGAAAAATGTTGTTATATGGGGAGAAGGAAGTGTGGATAGAAGTCCCTGCGGAACTGGAAGCGCTTCAAGAGTGGCGACTCTATATTCAAAAGGTGTGCTAAAAGAGGGAGATATTTTCATCCATGAGAGTATACTTGGGACCCAATTTAAAATTAAGATTGTAGGAACAACAAAAATAGGTGATTACACTGCAATAATACCTGAGATTACTGGAAGTGCATATATTACAAAAATTTCTCACGACATAATTTCCAAAAACGACCCATTATGGAAAGGGTTTTTACTAAAATAAAAAATAGAAATCAAGAGGCTTGAGCCTTTTCCTTTTCTTTTTGGAGTGCCAGTTTAACAAAATACAGTGTTAAGCCCCAATAGAATCCAAGCACTACTATCATTGAGATTATCACTGATCCCTCCATTCACGCTCCCTCCTCTGCAAGTCTTGCCTCTATCTTGGGCATGAGCATCTTGTTAACCAACACATAGAGAACTATAGCTGCTAAGATCCATTGGAAGATTACTGTTCCAGCGCTGAATACTTCGGTAGGCTTCCACCATGTTTCTGGATACCAAGAGATTGATTGCTTAAGCCACCATAGCATGACAACTATGATGCTTAGTGGAGAGACATAACCAATCATTATGTCCCACCACTTGCCGATCTTGATATCTGAACCTCTGTTAGCAGTCTCTCTGTTCTTCTCTAAGCCAGTCTTGAGCATGATGAATGAGATCACAATTGCACTAACCAATAGTCCGACACCCCAAGCCCAATCTTGGTTGTTAAGCCAGTTGATGCTAATTGCTGCTGGAACTCCGGCAATCAAACCAATAATAGCAACGTATGTAGCAGCTTTCTTTCTTGGGAGTCCAAAGTCCACCATGTTCTTCACAAAGACGTCAGTGATTGCAATTTGTGAGGTGAATGCTGCAAAGAACAATGCTAAGTAGAATAATGTTCCTATTGCAAACCCTGCTGGCACCTTGGGGAAGAGCTCAGTCAACCAAATGAATGTCAATCCTACGTTACCCTCTGCATACACTTTGAATGGATCAAGGCCAATAAGGGGTGCGGTAACTGCTACTGTGGTAATAACTGCCAAACCACCTAAAAGTGCTGCACTTGTGTCACCAAATCCTGTAATGTGGGAGTTAAGGTTAATATCGTCATTCTTCTTTAGATATGACGAATAAGTCAAGTAGATACCCCATCCAGCTCCAGTACTCCATAATACCTGACTATATGCCTGAAGCCATGCTTCTGCATTGGATAGTTTTGTAGTGTCAAATTTGAACATATATGTGAGTCCAACATCTGAACCTGGCATTGTGATGGCCCTTATAATAACCACAATGAGGAAGAGTATCAATGATGGAACCATGAAACTGGCAACTTTTTCGATTCTCTTAACACCTACTGCCATTATGTACCATGTGAATATCCAAACAAGCAATGTAAAGAACAAGGGCTGCCATCCGCCAATGAATGCGTTCCATGTTTCTAAACCTTTTCCTGGTGCATAGCTTGCATAAAGTCCTGTCAATCCTTTAACGAAGTATGCCAGTGCCCAACCATTAACAACGGCATAATAGAACATTATAGCAATATTAATCCATGCTACCCATGCTCCAAGCCATGCATATTTCTTCCCTGCGTATTTTGCAAATCCTATAATGGTGCTCTTTCCAGTTTCCCTACCAATGATACCTTCTGCAATCAGTAGTGGAATTGCTACTGTAAACAGCGCAATACTGTATGGGATCAAAAAGGCACCGCCACCATACATTGCCATCATTCTTGGAAAACGCCATATGTTACCGCTGCCGACCATTGCACCTATAATAGCAAAAATAAAACCCAACCTAGTACCCCAGTGTTCACCGGTTTCTACTCTTTCCATATTAAAGTCCCCCAAAGAGGTTTATAAATAAGTACCACAATGCCCTATAGAGGGCAGTATATAGCATTAATATGTGAGCAATACTCATATTTATACTTTTCTGATTATTTACACACATTATTGAGACAATTTTGATACAATCTTGTAAGACAAATTAATTACTCTTTTCTTTTGAAGATTTATCCTTTTGAAAACCGACATCTTTCCTGCTTTGAAGAGCAAGGGCGTCAAAAGAAAAGTGAAACAAAGAGGTTAGTTATTTATCTTGCATGAACCTCTACTATATCTCCATCCTCCAACACATGTTCTGCTCCGACTCTCTGTCCAGGGAACTTCGCACTCTTTCCCCATACTCTAGCATATTTAAAGTTCTTAGCAAAGTCTTTATGAATTCTTTCTGCTACATCCAAAACTGTTGAACCTTTTTTAAGAGCAATAGGGGGATATGCTGGATCCTCTCCTGGGGACTTAGTGAAAACCCGGATTATATCAGCTAGCTGATACAATTCCTCTTTTAATACCTCAATATTTGCCTTCTTTTTAGCAGAAACGGGTACTATCTTAAATCTATCATTATATGCCTTAACAAGCTTTTCATAGTTCTCTTTACTTCCTGGAGCATCCCCCTTGTTTGCTATTATTATTGCCTTTCTCCATACAAGACTCTCATCAAGAGCATCTGAAAAGTCCTCAAGTGTGACTGGCTCCTTTACCGTAATCTCTGCACTGTGAATACCTTCTTCCCTAAGCATTTTCATAACTTCAGAAACATCACCTTGAATTAGGTGTTGTCCATTTATGATGATGCCTCCCATAGGCATCCTCTTTATATCCACTTTGGGCCTCCTTTTGTTCACTTTTATTCCAGCACGCTCAAACTCCTTTAAGATTATCTCCATCTGCTTCATGGGATCTTGGGAGAGATCTACAACTATAGCAATAGCATCTGCATTCCTTATAACACTCAAAAGTTGTGTTCCCATACCTTTGCCTAATGCGGCCCCTTCAATCAAGCCTGGAACTTCAACAAGCTGGATTTGAACATCTTTATGATTCATCATACCTGGAATGGGCTCAACTGTTGTGAATGGATAATCAGCCACATCTATATCAACATTGGCTAAGGCCTTTAGAAGCGAAGACTTGCCAACATTGGGCAAACCTGCAAAGACTATCTGAGCTGCACCTTCTTTTTTAACGCTAAATGAATAGCCTCCACCCTTTCTCTGACTTTGCTGTTTTTCAAGCTCTTTTCTAAGCTCTGATATTTTACGTTTGATTTGAAGCCTGAGCTTCTCAGTCCCTTTGTGCTTTGGTACCGTAGCATACATCTTTTCAAGAGCCCTAATTTTCTCTGGTATGCTTTTTGCTTGTCGATATTCCTCTTCCGCTGCTAAGTACTCTGCTGTTACGTTTGTTGGCATTTTTATTCACCTCTTCTTCTCTCGCCGTTTAAAGGTTATAGAAGATTTTTATAAATTTATGGTTAAGGAAGGTATCATCAACTTTATATACTATCTCGAAAAATTTTTGGACGGTGGGAATATGAAAGGGATTTTAGATGATATTGATAAAGAAATCTTAAAAGTGCTCCAAAAAAACAGTCGCACTCCTTTGAGAGAGATTTCTAAGCGAGTTGGTTTAGCCGAGTCAACTGTATACGAGCGAATCAAAAAATTAAAGGAAAAAGGAATAATAAAGAGGTTCACGATCATTCCCGATCCAGAGTCGCTTGGTTTTAACTTATTGGCCTTCATCCTCATTAAAGCTAGGGCTGGAAAATACGCGGATGTTGCAAAAAAGCTTGTCACTTACCCCGAAATTGTAGAGATATATGAAACCACAGGGGATTACGATATGATACTAAAAATACGAACTAGAAATAGTACAGAGCTCAATGATTTTCTTAACAAAATCGGAGAGATAGATGGTGTTGTGGCAACACATACAATGGTGGTATTAAAGGTTCACAAAGAAACCCCAGAACTTCCGCTTTAACTTTAAATTTTCCCTTCCTCGTAAAGCCTATGATAAGCTTTCAAAAGTGAATTTTTAACTCTTTTTGGACCATATCTCCTAACAGCGCTCTTTAAACCCTCAGAATAAACTTTTTTGATAATGAAGTCAACGTCTGCAGAGTCTTTCAATTTATTTTTTATATATAACTTGGCTATTTCCACGGGTTCTCTGTAATTAAGCCCCTTTAGCCATTTTAGAGGGATACCTTCATCAAACTTTTTAAGAATATCAAAATGAATTATTGTCACTTCGTCATCTCCATGAAGTTCTCCATAAATTTTATTTAATGCCTTTACCAACTCTTTGACATCCTTAAAGCCATCCTTTTTAGCATCTTCTATCGTGAGCTCTTTAACCTTCTTTTTCTCCACGTTTGTTATCCTAACTTTCGCAATTACTGTGTCACTGGGAGTTATTGCAAGATAAACTTCACTCCCGGGCTTTGCCTCATAATTTCCAAATCTAATAGTTGTTTTCTTCTTCCCATTGAGTATCTTTGACTTGTAAGAATTATCTATCAGCATGAACTTCCTTATTTGAACCATTTTCAAGCACCTCTATAACCTGCGGAAGTTCTAGGAGGTCATTGATCTTAAAGTCTGCATATTCCTCATATTCGAGCTCCCTATGAGCATATTTTCCATAGCGGAACCATATTGTATACATGCCTACTCTTTTGGCCCCAAAAATATCAGAGTAAAGCCTATCTCCCACCATAACGGCCTCGTCAGCATTTACACGAAAGATCTTCAAAGCTTTTTGATAGATCTTTGGATGAGGCTTTTTAACACCTTCAAAATCTGATACTACAACATTCTCAAAGAAATCATCCAAATCGAGTCTCAAAACCTTTTCCCATTGTTTTATTGGATTACCATCCGTTATTATCCCTAGCCTATATCCCATCTCTCTGAGTTTTATAAGGGCCTTTCTGGCATTTTTAACTTCCCTAAGATGGGCAAATTTTGTATTATGATAAGCTATTACTCCTGCGGCTACCCATTTGGGATTATACCTTAGATCGAATCTTCGCAGAAGATAATCAAAATGATGAGGAAAGTTGCTTCCATATTCGTTTATAAGTTCAATTAGTTCATTATAAGCAGTTTCAAAGTCAATAGGAAAACCATGTTGAATCATATTGTCTATTGCATTTTTCCTAGCGAGTTCAGCCAAGCGTGATGTATCCACAAGAGTATCATCCAAATCAAAAAATATGACCTTTACCATACCTATCCCCATCTAATAAAAGGGTGAGAACTATTTTAACTTTTTCCAATGTCCAGGTAGAAGGTTTTCATTTTCTTTTGCTCTTCCTTTAGCCTTCTAAAGTATTCATCTTCTCGGATGAGTTCTTTGAGAAGATCTTCCAACATCCAAGATAGGGATGTCGGTGTTGTGGTAGCAAAGATTATCTCTTTAATGCCTAACGATCGGACTTTCCTTATAATCTCCTTTACACTCTCATTTGAAAGGTCATGCATTATAATGAACTTCCTCCAATGCCAGTTTCCACTACCCTCAAAAGAGGGGGCCTTCTCAACTACTTCTTCCATTATCCAATCTCTGCAGTATTCAGGGACTTCATAAACCTTAAATCCATCTAGTATCTCCTTAATCCTAGAGAACTCTTCCTTTCCAAATCCTATCACGAGTATCATACAACCACCTAACATTTTTTGTTCTTCAAGCAAATTTTAACCTTCCCTAAAAGAAGCTTCATAATCTCCCCCGCATTTCCCTTTAGGAACAAGTCCGCTATTGGAGTTATTCCACTTTCTTTGGGATTGATTTCTATTACGTACCCTCCACTATCTTTGACAATGTATGGAATATATGCAGCTGGAAAAACTTGTCCACTTGTTCCTATCACAAGGCAAACATCGGCCCGTTCAGCGAGTTTAAACGCTTTCTGAAGAGTTCCTTGAGGGAGAGATTCTCCAAACCACACCACATCAGGGCGAATAAATGATCGACATTTTGGACATTTTGGAATCTCCTCTTCTCTTAAGAACTCATCAAGCTTCCTAGTTTCTAACAAATTTTCTTTATACTCACAGTTGGAGCATTTAACAGAATAAATGTTCCCATGGAGCTCTATAACAGTCTTAGTTCCTGCCATCTTATGAAGATTGTCTATGTTCTGAGTTATAACTGCCTTTAAGATTCCCATATTCTCAAGTTCTGTCAAGGCCAAGTGCGCTGAATTTGGCCTCGCGTTTTTCATAAGCTGCATTCGCATTTTATAAAACTCCCACACTAACCCAGGGTTTCGTTTGAAAGCCTCTGGGGTAGCTACGTCTTCAATTTTATATTTTTCCCATAGACCTCCTTTGTCCCTAAAGGTAGGAACACCACTTTCAGCACTTATTCCTGCTCCTGTAAAAGCTATTAAAAAGCGAGAGTGAGTAATGAGTTTTGCTGCCTCTTCTATCATATGGCATCGCCTTTAATTCTCCCTTGAAATTTTTAAAGGTATTCCAACGGCAAGATTTAAATTACATTGATGTAAATATCACATGCAAAAAAGTACTGGGGTGATACTATGAGCTACCAGATGTATAAAGATAAAGTATTGGAATTTATTGAGGGCCATGAAAACTGGAGGAGCTCCACAATAAACTTGATTGCAAGTGAGAATATAACTTCTCCAAGCGTTACAAGAGCCGTGGCAAGCGGTTTTATGCATAAGTATGCTGAAGGATGGCCAAAACAAAGATACTATCAAGGATGTAAGTATGTGGATGAAGTTGAGCTTATAGGTGTTGACCTCTTCTGTAAACTATTCCAGAGCGATTTCGCCGATTTGAGACCAATTTCTGGAACCAACGCTAACCAAGCCGCATTCTTTGGACTTACCCAAGCTGGAGACAAAGCAATAGTTCTCCACACTTCTCATGGTGGACACATAAGCCACATGCCTTTTGGAGCTGCTGGTATGAGAGGATTAGAAGTACATACATGGCCTTTCGATAATGAGGAATTTAACATTGATGTTGACAAAGCAGCCCAGATGATTAGAGAACTTGAGCCAAAGATAGTTGTGTTTGGTGGTTCACTATTCCCATTCCCACACCCAGTTAAAGAACTAGCCCCAGTTGCTAAAGAGGTTGGAGCTTATGTCATGTATGATGCCGCCCACGTCTTGGGATTAATCGGTGGAGGAAAGTTCCAAGACCCACTTAGAGAAGGAGCAGATGTTATAACTTCATCAACCCACAAAACATTCCCAGGACCACAAGGTGGTGTTATACTTTACAAGGATCTTGGTGAAGACACAGCCAAGCTCCAGTGGGCAATCTTCCCTGGCGTTTTGAGCAACCACCACTTGCACCACATGGCTGGAAAAGTCGTTACAGCTGCAGAGATGCTTGAATTCGGTAAAGCTTATGCAGAGCAGATTGTCAAGAACGCAAAGGCCCTAGCTGAAGCAATGGCAGAAGAAGGGTTCAAAGTCATTGGTGAGGACAAAGGCTATACCGAAAGCCACCAGGTCATTGTGGATGTTAGTGAGCTCCACGAAGCAGGTGGCGGATGGGCCGCTCCACTATTGGAAGAGGCCGGCATAATCCTCAACAAGAACCTTCTCCCATGGGACCCACTTGAAAAGGTCAACACTCCAAGCGGTCTAAGAATTGGTGTTCAAGAGATGACAAGAGTTGGAATGATGGAAGACGATATAAAGGAGATAGCAAGATTCATGAGAAGAGTCCTTCTTGATAAAGAAGATCCAAAGAAAGTCGAAAAAGACGTCTTCGAGTTCAGAAAGCAATTCCAGAAGGTTTACTACTCCTTCGACTATGGCTTGCCAATGAAAGAGTGATTTTCTCTCTTTTCCTTTAGTTTTAATTTAGAGTTGAAGCCCAAAAATTTATGATGTTGTGACGCTATCTCTTATAATAGATGGTAACGATGAAAAGGGCTATTTACACAGCACTTTTGTTACTTATAATTGCATCTGCTTATCTAATTATTTCATCTGAGGATACACGAGAATACAATCAAAAAATACTCTCCTGTGAAATTCCTCCAGAACCTTTAGGGCCTGCCTCTAATCATTCCTTCTTCTGTTGCCCTGGAAAAGTGGGATACTGGATAAGTACAGGTTACAAACCTCCGGGAAAAACAGTTGGATTTGAAGCTCAGGATGTGCCTCCAAATTATAATGGAACAGTGATTTTTGTCGTTTATAAGAAAATTAAGGACGGCTGGAAGATTCTATACACCGAAAATGACTGGCATGCTGAATTCATCCTCCCCTCTGATCAGAACGTTACTTATGCTCTCTCTGTGTATGTTTTTGATGAGAACTGTAGTCTGATTGATAGCTTATACTCCACAGTCTTTGTCCCAATTCAAGATTTTCGTGCCGAAATGCATCTTAATAAAAAGATCTACAACTCAGGGGAAACCGCAAAACTAATAGTTGAGAATATAGGCAAAGTACCAGTACTACTAGGAAACCCATATGAGATCTATAGATTTGAAAATGGAAGTTGGAAAAAGGTTAAACTGGGAATGCCCTTTACCCTAGAGGGCCATGAACTTATGCCAGGAAAATCTTGGACCCAGGAAATTAGGTTAGTGTATCTTGACGAGAATTGGAACCCACATCCTTTATCTCCTGGAAAATATAAGATAATAAAAAATGTGGAGGGAATAGGAGTAGAGGGAACACTAACACTCGAGGTAGAGTTTGAGATTAGGGAATAGTCACGTATATCTTACTTCCATTTACCTCTATGTCAAAGTTCTTGCTTAGGAAAGGTGCACCAGATATTATGATTTCCTTTGGCTCTCCAGAGAGGAGAATTTCGACTTCTTGAGGTTTTCCATAATAAAAACCTTCCACTTCAACTCTCTGGCCCTGCCATCCTATTATCATAATTTCAAATGGAAAAGCAAAGCCATTTGTATCCACTAAGGTAAATTTTAATGTGTAATTGACATCAGTTTTCAGAATTTCGACATTTTCCAATGTGAGATTTGGCAGTGCAGGTTTTGTTGTCCATGTTTTCCATATCAAGAGCACTTTATTGTTCCCAGATTTCTCAGCTAGAAGTTTTACGAAGTCTTCAAAGTCAGCTTCTTTGAAGAGTGTTTTCTCAGAAAATTCTCTTAGAGCCTCTTTGAAAGCCTCTTCCCCTGTGTGAGTATAGAGGAGATAAAAGGTTAGGAAACCTTTGTATACCATTGAATTCTTCATCCATAGTCTATCACTGTAGAAGTATTTATAGCTCTCAACAAGTGGATATCCCGATTCCGGGAAATCACGTAGATTTGTCTTATAAAGATATACTGCACTCTTTTTGTAATCTTCAAGTTTATCTAACCGAATCGCTTCCAACAGTGGGGATAAGCTTCTTAACACCCAGATATCTCTTGGCTTTATTTTTACACTATCAAACCAACTATGATAGAGCCCCACTACAAAATACAGCTCATGATAACCTTGCCAAGGCCTATAAACAAGCAAATCTCTTGACCAGTAAATCTTCTCTTTAACACCTTCCTCCGTATAAACAACCTTAAATTGGGACGTTGGGACTTCAAACCATTCTTTTATGTATCTAAAAGCACTCAAGGCTTGTTTAAACACCGTTGATGGAGTCTCTACACATCCAGTATAGTAAAACTCGACAGATGTTCCATTAACAAAGCCTTTAAAGCTCTTAAACTTACCCGTTGCAAGGAATACATCCTGACTAGGTAGTGTTGTTGTAAAAGCTATATTTTGACTTTTTACTTCAATTTTTCCTTGGGGGAGATATTGGCCCACAGGCTGAGGGAATAAATGCCCATTGCCAAGAAGAGTCATGTTGGGAGTTACAAACTTCCCAGAAAGTGCATAATGAATATCCTCATCATACGTTAATGGTTGAATGCTGTAGTTTCCGATATAATATATTTCATAAGTCTCTCTCTGTTCGTAGGGAAGCAGAAAAGAAAAACTTTGCAAATATTGAGTACTCATTCCTCTTATATTGAGATAGACGCTTTTGACGAAGAATGGATAATAATCTTGGAGATACTCCACTTTAACACTCTCATTTGCCAAGAGAAATGCCTTTTCTTCTTCAAGAACCACTGTCAAGTTTATGTTCTTAATTTCAAGTAACCCTTTTATTATTCCCCCGCCCCAGAACCACTCAACAAACCTTTCATATTCCTCCTTAACGTTGGGTAACTCCCGTATTATTTCAGAAGGACTATCACTCTCAAGAAGCTTCAAGACTTCTTTAACCCCATACTCATGCACAAGAAAACCCACAAAATTGATTATGTTGCTCTTGTAATCCATGACCTCATCAATATCCTGACTATCAACTAGAGAAAGAAGTTCATCAAAAGAGATCTCTTTGAGCTCATCTGCTCCTCTAAAGTAAAAATCACCCAAAAACGGGAATATAAAGGTCAATCCATTTACTTTTCCAGTTAAATACGCTATCAAAGCGCTTTCCACACTGTAGTAGTTAAAACCCTTTGCATCCTTCTCAATAAATGCAAATATCTTGTTTCCTTCAATATACCATGGAAGTTCTGTTGAATAATCAAACTTTAACTCCGCTTCGCTTGGGTAAATATAGAGCTCAACCTCTTCTGGAGTTCTTCCAAAAGCTTTTGAATAACTTTCGTAGACATAGTCAATCCCCACTAGAAGATACCTGATGTTGAAATTAAATCCCTCTTCCTCAATTTTTGGGTAATAAATCGTAAAATACTTGGTTTCATTTCTAAGCCAAGTAGAGTAGAGATCTTTCTCAGAGGTTTCTAGAATAGGAGTTGAGGATTTTGTTGTTAAGGTCTCCTTATTGCCTATGCACATACTTGAGAAGAGTAATAAAGCAATTACAAAAATTACTTTCAGGTGTTTTTGCATGAATAACACCCCATATAATATTTTACAAAAATAGTTTACAAAAATTTTTCGCCTAGTAAAAAGAGATTCTTCCTTTATCGTTTTTTAAAGCCTATAACAATACTTCCTCTGGTCTCTCTAAAACCCAAATGAATCTAGGTTAAGTTCGTTGATTTTCTCCATAAAGTTTATAAGGCTTAAGAATCCTTTCCCCCGTAGGTGAGCAATATGAAAGTTTGGAATGAAAACAGTACGAAAAACTTTGCAAATGTCCAGGATAGAGAGGATGTATTTTCAATAGTTTGTATGGTGAGCTACTGCCATCATCATTGACGGCTCTTCTATAATTGAGATTAACTTAGATCTACTGTTGAAGTTGAAATCCATTTTAAAACTCACAGGAGGGGATTTTTTTGAAAAAAGACCTATTTTCCGAATCAGTTAGGTTAGCGTATATTGTAAAAAACCTAAGAAGAACCTTTGAGCTTTGGGGATATAAGGAGATATTCCTACCTAGTGTGGAAGAATATTCCCCTAATTTAAGGAAGGGTACAAAGTTTGCATATAACAATAAATTCTATATGTTCAAACCAGACCCAACATCGCAAATCCTAGCAAATTTAAAAGAGAAAAGAGAGCTAAAGCTTTACTACATCCTTGAGGTTCTCAACGGAGCCACAAAGGGAGAATGGCAAGCTGGAATTGAGTTCATTGGCGGAAATGATTTGATGGTACAGGTTGAAGGAATATTAGTTGCAATAACAGCATTGGAAAGTCTCGGCATAAACGAGTTCTATATTGATGTGGGCAGTTTGGAAGTGTGGAAAAGAGCTCTGAAGGGAATAGAAGAGTATAAACCCCAGATAATTACTGCATTAAGTAGACGGAACTTTGAAGAAATAGAAAGCCTCCCTATACCTTCAGCAAAAAAGGAAGAACTTTGGAAGCTTTTCAACTTCAGAGGAAAGAAGTGTGAATACCAAAAGCTAAACAAGATAATTGAAGCAATCGACGACAAGAGGGTTTTTGTGGATTTCGGTACCATGAGAATCCTCCCCTATTATAGTGACATTATCTTCGAAGTATACTCACCAAAATTTGGAAAACCTATTGGAGGCGGGGGAGAATACGAGATTAAAGGCATGAAAGCATTTGGATTCGCTTTTGACTTAAAAGCCATTCTAAAGCTTTACGAAGGAGATCTAGAAAAAACTAGGAAAATTATTAGTGGCGACCTTAAAGAGGCCTATAACAAAGCAAAACAGTTTGTAAGACTTGGAATACCAGTGGAGGTGAGAAAATGAGGTTTGTTCTTCCAAAAGGTCGTCTTTTAACAGGCTCTGTGGAGATATTACAAAAAGCTGGTATAGAGGTAAGACTACCCCAGGGCCGCGAATTAATAACTAAAAATGGGGAATACAGCTTTTTGCTTGCAAAATCCTTCGATGTTCCAGTTTACGTGGAGCATGGAATCGACATTGGCATGGCTGGAAGTGACATTGTAGAAGAGAGAGAAAGCGACGTGTTTGTTCCTCTTGAACTACCCTTTGGTAAGTGTAGACTTAGCCTAGCCATCCCAAAGGAAAAAAGTGTAAAAGTTGAGGAAATGGATGGATTTAGAATTGCTACCAAGTACACTAACCTTACTAGAAAATTCTTTGATGAAAGAGGTATCGAAGTAGAGATAATAAAATTACACGGAAGCATTGAACTAGCTCCAAAAATTGGAATAGCTGATGCCATAGTTGATATTGTTGAAACTGGAAATACCTTACTGGCAAATGGCCTAATTGAATTGGAAAAAATAATGGATATTTCAGCAGTTCTTATAGTAAATAGAATATCCCAAAAAACCAGATTTGAAGAGATTAATGACCTTATTTTAAAACTTAAGGGAGTTGTTGAAGATGGATTTTGAATTAGAGAGTTATGTATCCCAAATCTTAAGAGATATACAAAAAAGGGGTATTGATGCTATTAGAGAGTACTCAAAGAAGTTTGACAGGTACGAGGGAGAGTTCTTAGTGAAAGAGGAAGAGTTTGAAGAAGCTGAGAGGCTGATTCCAGAGGAAGATAAACAAGTAATCGCGAGGACTATCGAGCGCGTTAGGAAATACCACGAGAAGCAGCTTGAAAATGATAAGGTCTACATAAAGAACGCATCGCTTTACGGCATAATCTACAAGCCAATTAGGAGGATAGGAAT
This sequence comes from Thermococcus sp. EP1, assembly GCF_001317345.1. Lineage (NCBI taxonomy): Archaea > Methanobacteriati > Methanobacteriota > Thermococci > Thermococcales > Thermococcaceae > Thermococcus > Thermococcus sp. EP1. Next base: position 153,131 of record NZ_JXCG01000006.1, read on the forward strand.
CTACGTCCCTGGAGGAAAACCTCTTCCCTCAACGCTCATAATGGTTGGAGTTCCGGCTAAAATAGCTGGCGTTAAGGAGATAGTTGTTGCCATACCGCCGAAAGATGGAAAAGTTAATCCTTACGTCCTCTATGTTGCAAAGCTCCTTGGCATTAAAGAAGTCTACAAGCTCGGTGGAATCCAAGCGATTGGGGCAATGGCCTATGGCATTGGAATGAAGAAAGTGGACAAAATCTTTGGCCCCGGGAACAAGTTCGTGAATGAAGCTAAGAGGCAGGTTTTTGGTGTTGTCGGGATTGATAGCTTAGCTGGTCCTTCGGAGATAGCGATAATAGCCGATGAAAGTGCAAATAAAGATTATGTCTTGGCTGATCTGCTCTCCCAATTAGAGCACGGAAAAGACTCAAAGGCTTGGCTCCTCACGACTTCAAAAGAGTTAGCAGAATACTGCAACAAGGAGGGCGTTGAGGTTGTCTTGTGCAAAAGCTTAGAAGAGTGTGCAGAAAAGGTCAATGAGATTGCGCCAGAGCACTTGGAGATACTCACAAAAGAGCCTCTGAAGTTAGTGGACTTAATCGAAAATGCTGGGGCGATTTATTTAGGAGAATACACACCAGTCCCAGCAGCGGATTACTTCTTAGGAGTCAACCACGTCCTTCCAACGGGTGGAGCGGCCAAGTTCAGCTCGGTCTTAACGGTTATGGACTTTATGAAGCGGATAAGTTTAGCCTACGTGAGCAGGGAGGAGTTTTTGCAGGAGAGGTATTTGGGGATTCGCTTGGCGGAGATCGAGGGTATGGAACAGCACAAGAGGAGCATGGAGATAAGGAGGTAGTATTGATGAGGCGCAAAACAAGAGAAACGGACATAACTGTTGAGCTCGGCAGTGGAGGAGGAATAAAGACTGGCGATAAAGTTTTTGACCACCTCCTCACTGCTTTATTCTTTTACATGCGTGAAGAGGTTAGTGTGAGCGCTGAGTGGGACTTAAGGCATCACCTATGGGAGGATTTGGGCATAGTCCTTGGAGAGGAGCTTAGAGAGAAGATTAAGGGCAAGAAAATAGCGCGCTTTGGAAATGCAATAATTCCAATGGACGATGCGTTAGTCCTGGTCGCCGTTGACATTTCAAGACCTTACCTAAACCTCGAGCTTGACTTCAAAGAGAGCGAAGAAGGATTTGAGTTCACTTTAGTTAGAGAGTTTCTCTGGGCTTTAGCGAGAACTCTCAATGCGACAATCCACGTGAAGCAACTGAGTGGAGTTAATGCTCACCACATAGTTGAAGCGACCTTTAAGGGGCTCGGCGTTGCCCTAAGGCAGGCTTTAAGTGAGAGCGAGCGTTTGGAGAGCACAAAAGGGGTGCTGTAAATGATAGCAATAGTGGATTTAGGGATTGGGAACCTGGCAAATGTTAGAAAAGCTTTGGGCGGAATAATCACGAGTGACCCCTATGAGATTGAGAGGGCTGATAAAATTGTGCTCCCAGGAGTAGGGAACTTTGGAGCAGTGATGAAAAGGCTTGAGCCTCTAAAAGGGACGATCTTAGATGCGATCAATGAAGGAAAGCCATTCCTTGGGATATGCTTGGGGATGCAGCTTTTATTTGAGTGGAGTGAAGAAAGCGAAGGGAAGGGCTTAGAAGTATTTAAGGGCAATGTAGTGAAGTTTAGAGGTGTTAGAGTTCCCCACATAGGCTGGAATCAAGTTTTTCCTGCTAAAGAGTGTCCGCTCTTTGAAGGAATCAAAAGCGGAAGCTACTTCTACTTCGTGCACTCCTACTATGTAAATCCTCAAGACAAAGAAGTAATTGCAGCAATAACGGACTATGAGTCAAAGGGGAAGGAAGTAGTCTTTCCTTCAGCAGTTTGCAAAGATAACGTCTTTGGAGTTCAATTTCACCCAGAAAAGTCGAGCAAAAATGGGTTGAAGCTTTTAGAAAACTTCAGGAGGCTGTGAGATGAAGGTTTACCCTGCAATAGATTTAATGAGCGGGAAAGCTGTGAGGCTCTACAAGGGTAAAAAAGAGAGCGTAAAAGTTTATGGAGATCCAGTAAAGGTAGCTAAGGATTTTGCTAAACTTGTGGACAAAATCCACATAGTGGACTTAGATGGGGCCTTTGAAGGAAAGCCAAAGAACCTCGACGTCGTGAGGAGGATAATAGAGGAGACAGGGCTGAGGGTTCAGGTGGGTGGAGGCTTTAGGGACTATGAGAGCATAGCGAAAGCCTACTCAATTGGCGTTGAGAACGTCATAATAGGAACAAAAGCCTTTGATTTAGAGTTTTTAGAAAAGGTAACGCAGGATTTTGAAGGAATAACTGTAAGCTTAGATGCCAAAGGTGGAAGGATAGCTGTAAAAGGCTGGGAGGAAGAGAGCTCTATAACCGTTGAAGAGGCTTACGAGATGCTCAAAAAGTACGTTAATAGGTTCATTTACACGGCAATAGAGAAGGACGGGACATTGACGGGAATTGAAAAGATAGAGCGCTTTTGGGGCAGAGAGGAGTTCATCTATGCCGGTGGGGTTTCAAGCGTTGAGGATGTAATCAAGCTCAAAGAAATTGGATTCTCTGGAGCAATAGTTGGAAAAGCTCTCTATGAGGAGAAAATAAGCTTAGAAGAGATTTTGGAGGTATTATGATGCTCGCTAAGAGAATTATCGCCGCCTTGGACATAAAAGAGGGGAGAGTTGTAAAGGGGATAAAGTTTCAGAATATTAGAGACGCTGGAGACCCAATAGAGCTGGCAAAACGCTATGAGGAGGAGGGAATAGACGAGATAGTTTTCCTCGACATTACTGCATCTTACGAGAAGAGGCAAATTCTCCTCGATTTAGTAAAGCGCATTGCGGAAGAGATTTACGTTCCTTTCACGGTTGGTGGAGGGATTAAGAGCGTTGAGGAGATTAGAGAGATAATAAAGAGCGGTGCCGATAAGGTTTTCCTCAACACGGCTGCTGTTGACAATCCAACACTTGTAAGCGAAGCGGCAAAAGTTGTTGGGAGTGCGAATTTAGTCATAGCAATTGATGCAAAGTGGAATGGGGAGTTTTGGGAGGTTTATACGCACGGAGGAAGAAAAGCGAGAGGGATAGATGCAATAGAGTGGGCCAGAGAGGTCGAATCTTTGGGAGCTGGTGAGATTTTGCTCACTTCTATGGACACGGACGGGACACAGGAGGGCTTTGACATACCCCTAACTGAAACAATAGTCGAAGCTGTTGACATTCCCGTTATTGCCTCTGGAGGTGCTGGAAGTCCAGAACACTTCTATGAAGCATTTAAAATTGGTGCAAGCGCGGCTTTAGCTGCATCAATCTTTCACTATGAGAAGTACACTGTTAGGGAACTTAAGGAGTATTTAGCGAGGAGGGGTGTGAATGTCAGACTTGAATGAGCTTATAAAGCAGGTCAACTGGGAGAAAAGCGAAATAGTTCCGGTTATTGTGCAGAACGTTGATGGAGAAGTTTTGACTTTGGCTTATATGAATGAGGAAGCATTGAGAAAGACTTTAGAGACGGGTTATGCACATTATTATTCAAGGAGTCAAAAGAGAATTAGGATGAAAGGAGAAGTTAGTGGGAACGTTCAAAAAGTTAAGGAAATAAAGATAGACTGCGACAATGATGCCTTGCTTTTAATAGTTGAGCAGGTTGGCGTAGCCTGCCATACCGGCAATAGAAGCTGCTTTTACAGGAAATTGGGAGAGCCAGAGAGGGAAGTTGGCGGGATTGACTACTCGTTGACAGTTTTGAGGGAGCTTGAGGAGGTCATAAAGCAGCGCAAAGAAAATCCAAAAGAAGGCTCCTACACTTCAAAGCTTTTCAAAGAGGGGAAAGAGAAGATATACAAGAAATTTGGAGAAGAAGCAGTGGAAGTTTTGGTCGCTGAAGAAAGGGAGAGAATAATTTACGAGACTGCTGATTTAATCTATCACCTCTTAGTTTTGCTCACTTATAATGAGATAAGCCTAGGTGAAGTTATGAAGGAGCTTAGGGGGAGGAGAGGGTGAAGGTTAGTGAGATAACTAAGGAGTTTAAACCGTATAGGGTTTTAGAGGGAGACTACAAGATTTGGCTCGATAAGAACGAAAATCCCTTTGACATTCCAGCAGAGATTAAGGAAGAAATCCTTGAAGAGCTTAAAAATGTCCCTTTCAACCGCTATCCACACATCACAGCTGATCCTCTAAGGGAGAGGATAGCCGAGTTTTTGGGGTTTGAAAAGGAAAACGTAATCGTTGGAAACGGGAGCGACGAACTGATAAGCCTAATTTTGAAGCTCTTTGAAGGTGACCACATAGTCATAAGCTCCCCGACCTTTGGGATGTATGATTTCTTTGCAAAGCTTGAAGGAATTAATTTAGTTGATGTGCCATTGGATGAGAGCTTTAAGCTCCAGAATGTCGAGGACTACGCGGAAAATGCCAAGAGCATCTTTATCTGCTCTCCAAACAACCCTACGGGCAACACTCAAGAAAGGGAAAAGATAATAAGTGTCCTTGAAACTGGCGCTCCTGTGGTTTTAGATGAAGCATACATAGAGTTTGCAGAGAGCAGCAACGTTGATTTGGTCAGTGAGTATGATAATTTAATAGTTCTGAGAACATTCTCAAAGGCTTTTGGGCTTGCCGGGATTAGGGTTGGCTATGCAGTCGCAAGTAAAGAGATAATAGATTACCTTCACCGAATCAAAACTCCCTTTGCGCTGAACTCCCTTTCAATGAAGATAGCAGAACTTATGCTTGACCACTATGATTTAATTAGACGAAACATCAATTACATAATTAAAGAGCGCGAAAGGATTTACAAAGAGTTCAAAGACTATGCTTATCCAAGTGAGGCAAACTTTCTGCTTATGCGCTTGAATGCCTATGAATTCCTTCTTGATAGAGGCATTGTGGTGAGGAAGCTCGGTGGGAGATTAGATGGCCACATAAGAATTACTATTGGTAAGAAGGAGGAAAACGACGAGCTGATTAAAGTATTGAATGAGTTTTTGGAAGAAGATTACTGATTGCCTGCACGAGCTATAATTTAGGGGGGTTAACTGATGAAGGAGCTAAAATGGGTGATTTTTGACGTTGACGGTGTTTTAATTGACGTGAGCGAGAGCTACGACTTAGCAACAAAGTTCACAGTGGAATACTTCCTAAAAAAGCTCAACAAGAAAAAAGCGATTGACGTGGAAATTATAAGGAAGCTGAGGAGAAAAGGAGCATTTGGAGATGATTTTAAAGTCAGTGAAGCTTTAATAGCATTTGTTCTAAATGGTGAGGTAGAAGAGTTTGTTGAACGTTTTCCAGAAGGAGAAGGGATAAAATGGGTTAGGGAGAAGTTCGGGACTATTGTTGAGCCGGAAGAGATTGAAAAAATTTTCAACACCTTTTATCTTGGTGAGTATTATAAAGAGAGACCTTTTGATTTTGATGGCCTATGGAAGAAAGAGAAACCGATAGTTAAGAGAAAGCTCCTAGAAAGAGCAAGTGAAAAGTTTAATCTTGGCGTTATAACTGGAAGGAGTAGACTTGAGCTTAAATTAGCCGAAGAACTCATTGGCTTTCACTTTGAAAGTGCGGTTACAAGAGAGCTTTATATTAAACCAGATCCAAAAGCTCTTTGGCATCTGGTTAGAGGAGAAAATGGAGTTTATATTGGTGATACGGTAAACGATGGCCTTTTGGTGGAGAACTACAAAAAGGAATACGGAAAGGATTTTGAGTTTATGATGATTAGCAGGGATGCCAAAGACGTGAATAATGCTATAGAAGAGCTACTAGAGAAGCGGATGTGAAGTGTTCTACCAATAGCTACAGTTCACTGATGTTTTTGCATAAATATCCTTCATTTTTTACTACGTGAAATCCTTATCCCTTAGAGTAGAGGAGAGCAGATTTTTAATTGCAATATTTAATAGTTTTAAATAATTGGCACTTTATCAAGATATTGCACAGACATTTCTATAATATTGTCAAAAATTCAAAAGCATTTTGAAAAATATTATAAGTTATGGCAAAATGCCACCATTAAGTTGATACTGGGTGATGAGTCATGAGAATAGCAGTGATAGGCGCTGGAACTATAGGAAGTGCCGTTGCAAAGGCATTGGCTGAAGAGGGGTATAATGTAATTGTGACAAGGAGAAAGATTGAAAAAGTGAAATGGCTTGAGGAATATGGAGTTAAAATCTCAAATAATAATAAAGCTATTGCCGAAAAGGCAGATGTAATTATTCTCACAGTAAAACCAAACAAGGTCAAAAAAGTTCTTGAAGAAATAAATCCTGCTGTTGAAGGGAAAATTCTCATTTCATTTGCCGCGGGGCTCTCACTAAACTTTCTAAAGAGGCTAACAGGTGCAAAACTTGTGAGAGCAATGCCAAATATAGCAATTCTTGTGAAAGAGTCTTTTACCGCATATACAGCAGATGATTTAGATAGAAAAGAAATTGAACTTGTTGAGAAAATATTTGGTGCTTTTGGTAGGTGTGTTAGAGTTGACGAAGAGTATATGGATGCTATAACCGGATTGAGTGGTTCTGGACCAGCCTATGCCTCAGTGTTCCTTGAGTCATTGATATACGGGGGGCTAAAAGTAGGTCTCCCAAGAGATATTGCACTTTTAGCGGCTGCTCAGACACTCTTAGGTACAGCAAAACTTTTGCTTGAAACTAGCTTCCATCCAGCCCAAATAAGAGATATGGTGATAACTCCAGGAGGGACTACAATAGATGGCATCTTTGAGCTTGAGGAGGGCAAGCTCAGGACGGCGATGATGAAAGCCGTGGATGCTGCAACGAAGAAATCAAAGATTCTGTCGCTTGAGATTGGAAAAAGTGAGAGAGTGTCATAACATCCTCCAAAGGTTGGGTAGGAAAAGAGTATTCTCCTTTAGTCTCTCTTTTCTCAGTATAAATCGTATTTTCTCCTCAAACGTCTTGCCTTCCCGCGTAGCCGGAGTCTCAATCGCTGGATGGTGGATGAGAACACCAGGAGCTTCGAATGGGCCATCTTTAACTATCACAGGTATCTCAATGTATTTGCTATCCCCAAGGAAAACCTTGTAAAGTGGGGACTCTACTAATCTTAAGTCTTTCCAGTCGGGAGAATAAACTGGATACATTGAGGAAACGAGAAGTATGCTTGAATATGTTGCAAGGATATACTTAGGAGTCAACCTCTCAGTTAGGTAATGAGCTATTTGGTAAGTGTTTAAGCCATTGAATTCATCCTTGAAGAACTCTTTTGCCTTGGAAACCTCCTTCTCACTTCTTCCCTTCACGAGCTGATAAAGAGTGAGGAGCTCATCGTTAAATGAATCATCATCGAGCACCCTAAAGAACTCCTCTTTTGCTCTCTCTCCCTTTCCAGTGACCTCAACTTCGACTCCAAACTGCTTTGCCAGCCTCCACTTATCGAGTCGGTAAACAACGTAGGGAATTGGGAGTTCTATCGTTTTTTCCTCCCCAAATGATACTGTGAACGTTTCATGAACTGAAAAGCCAGAAGCATAAAGGATACGCTTTAATTTTGGCATGTAATCTCTCAAAAACCGCTCTAGGGGTATCTTAGTCTTTTCTCTTGGCATCCCTGCGAAAATCGTAAAGAGTACATCCCCCGAGTGCATCGGGAGCAAAACATGAAACTTACGGTTAGTTAGCACATTGGCTATGAAGTTCTTTGCGCGGTGAAACTCGATGCTTTGACCATTCTCTTGGTTTGCAAAGCCTACAAAAACAACGTGCTTAAGCTGTTTTTCTTTTCCCCTCATTCTCTTAATCACTTGGCGGAAAAGTTCCACTTTATAGGCTCTGTCCTCATAGTTATGTCCCTTGTAGGGAGGAAGAACTATCAAAATCTCATGGTTCTCAAGATTGCTCCCAAAGGCAAGGGTTGACGTCCCAGCAACGTTGGCATCTAAATCAATAAGCTTATCTACAGTGCCCGAGTGAATTGCTACGGTTTTGTATCCTTTCTCGCTCAAGTATTTTGCCAAGTCCTCCACATAAACCTTGTTGTCGATGTAAAATATCACCTTATTTTGTTTCAGGTGCTCCCAAAGGTTGACCTTCCCATGCTTCCAAAGCAAAGTGCTCAAATCTCTGAGAAGTCTTTCCCAATCCGGTAGATATCCCTCAAAGTAGAAGCCAAGAGCATAGAAGTTAAGAGGAAAGTCAAGGAGTCGCCTGTAGTAAGCAAAGTTTAGGGTCCCCACCTTGAATGACTCCACGATTTCTCCCTGAATTTCTCCTTTCGGGGAAATGTATGTCATTAAGGGAGTATAAACCTCTCCTTCTTTGCTTATGTGCTCCTCAAAGGCTTTCTTAACGAGTTTAGCACAAGTTAGGGAGGCATCAGTAATGATGACCTTCTTCAATTTTGAATTCTTCTTTCTTTTACTGAACTGTCTTAAAAAGCCCAAAATGGCTTCGATGGCTGGTGCCCCAGAATTAATGAACTCATCAAAGATAACAAAGTCAGCTTTTGCCAAGATTTTTGGTGTCCCCGAGTGGACGAAATAGGAGAAAGCTTGGGACGTTGCGAGGATTACGTTAGTCTCATCGTTTAAAGCCTCTAAGAGTTTTCTTGTTGCTGATTTAGAATCCTCGTCGAACCGGGGTACCTCATAAAATGTGTCCACCTTTTCCAACTCAACCTCCCAATCAGAGAACGTCTTAGATATTTTTATAGAATCTCCCAAAGCTTTTCTCAAGTTCTTCTCGAGCTCGATTAGAATCCTCTTCCTCGGAGCCACGAAGAGAACCTTTAATTTCTCATTATATGAGTGAAGCATCTTAATGTGGTTGCTGAGGGTCCAGTTTTTTCCTATCCCTTGATCTGATGCGTTTATAACCACATCGTAATCTCTATTTAAGAGTTCCTTGAATTTCTCTGCGTGCTCATTTCTTATTCTCTCGATGTCCGTGAACTTAAAGTCCACATCCACCTTCCAGAAGCGCGTTTCTCTAAATGCCTTGTGGTGCTTAAGGCGAATCTCAACTTTCTTACTATCATCAACTAGGTAGTAGCCATCCTCTCGGTGGGTTATGTAACCCCTCGTTGACTTTAGGTGTTCAAGCAGAAGTACTCTTTCCTTCTTTCCAATTCCAAGGGGTGTTGCTTTCTCCGCTATTGTGAGGATTATGTTCTCCCACTCCCTGAGGGCCTCGTAGTTTTCCAATGTAAGAGCAGAGTAGCCCTGTGGAAAAGCAGCAACTGCTTTTATTGGAAAAACATCTATGAGAGTAGCGTATCTCAGCACTTTCATGTACTTCATAAGCACTGAGAATAGTCCTTTGTAGTTCCAAATGGGTAGATGGTTAATCCTATGCAAGAGTTCCTCTCTATTGTAAAAGTCAAAATTCAGCTGCCAAACCACACTCGTTAAATCCCTCTCAAAGAAGCCCATGTAGGTCTTAAAATCGCCGACTGCTTTTATGCTCTCTCCTTCGATGATAATGAAGTCGGGGTATAGTTTGGCCACCTTTGGTTGGAGTAGAAAATCACCATTGCTCCATTCGAGAAGTTCCCTGCCTACTTCATGTCCAAGCCTAAGGAGAGCTACTATGTTTCTTTTGTCAACTTCACTTAGAGCTTTTCTAATATCATCTTCCCCGAATTTTACTCTTCTCTCATGCTGAATGACGTTAAGATAAATCTCCAAAAAGCTCTCAAAGCCTTTGTTTAATTCTTCATTGACTATCTTGTTGTAATACTTGGTGTACTTAAGGGCGAGCTCTTTGTATTGATTTTTCTCTTCATCATCGAGATCAAAGAACTCTTCCCAATCGTTTAACTGCTTAATCATGTATCCCCTTTGTGTCTCCGCTATTCCTGCATTCACCCCAATTTCAAAAGCCTCCCCGTAGAGGGTAGAAATGAGTTTAATACTCTCACTATTCATTATCCTTCGCCCCCAAGAGCAATAGTGAGGGTCTCATAATCCTTCTAACTGGATCTGGATAGGGTGTGTGAAAGAGCCTTTTTATTCCAACGAAGCTGGCTCCTCCTTTCTCATCCTCGAACGTTAAGAGTGGATAAATTTCTTCCTCCGGAAGCTCCCTTTCTAGAGAAAACACCATGACAGGCCTTCTGTATGTTATTTTTTCATTGCTTTTCTTACTTATGAACACTTTACCTTTGATTCCAAAATTAAAGTCTGCTATTACACCATCGTAGTTTGTCGATGTCAGTGCGGATTTTAATCTCTCTTTGTGAAGCTTATCTGCATCAAGGACTAAGCTGTCCATATCAAAGAAAAGAACGTCCTTGTTCTTGGTGTCCTTTAAGATGCTCTCGTATTCACGGGGGTGGTTCTTCAGGTTTTGAATGCTTAATAAAACAAGTCCTTCTTTTTTGTACTCTTTTATTAGCTTATCGAGCATTTTAACGACGTTGCTAGAGCTCTTCATATCTCCAAGGGGATTATCCTTGTAAGCCACATGCTTTATTAGTTGAGCCCTGACGTTTTTCCCAATCTCTGTCAGCCCATATCTGACAACTCTAATAATCCGTATGAACTTTGCCTGTCTCCCTTTACTCTCGAGGCTCTGATTTATGATAGAGATGGCGTAAATGTTCGTCATGACTTTCTTGCCGTTAACACTTATAGAATAGCCTGTTGTTGATGTATTTTTAAATGAATACGCCATCAGTAAGCTCTCCGAAGTTGAGAGGAGCCTATAAATCCCTTGGAGGCTTCTATTTAAGTCCTTACCCTCAGCCGCTGAAAGAACTTCTTCCAATCCATAATACTTAATTGTTCCTTTTCCTGTTTGATGCCTGGCAACTATCCCTATTTTTCCGTTTTCAAAGTTATAAAGTGCCACTTGCTCTAATCCGAGCTTTTGTAAAATCGCCCCTATTTCCTCCGAGATCCACTTCTGTTTTGGCGTACGATAGTAGTATTTCTTCATATTCTGCACGTTTATCCTAGCCCTCATGTTGTGGACTTCAGAAAATTCATGATCCATTGCCTCTACTCCATCCAAAAGATGATAATAATAGTCGTGGAAGATTGTGTTGCTCGTGATACTCTTCTTCCGGATGTTGTTTAAAAAGACAAGATTGTATCCACGCTTAAACTCATTAAACGGGGAGCTTAAAGAAAATTCGCCTTTGAGCATGCCATAAATTATCACAGAATCAAAGGTAGCCTTTAATAGATTCACGATTTCAAGACTCTGTCTTTTCCTTGATGATTCATCCCGAATGTTGTACTTGATGATTTTTTTGAATATTCTAACTTTTTTAGGGAGGTAGCAAGAGTTCGCAAAGAGCTGGGCAATGAATCCCTCAAGCCCCTTGAACTCCTCTTCTCCGATCGATCCTAAGATAACCCAAGCTTCTTCCACTCTGTTCACCTTGGAGGGAGTTATCTCGACAACTATTTTTCTATCGCTCCTCCCCTTTTTCTCCACTCCAAGACCCTTTACCTCACTCTCCCCTATCTCCTCTCTTTCAACCGCTTCTCTCAAGAGCTTGCTCACTTCTGCCATTACTCTCTCCTTACTATCAAAAAGCTTCTCGTAGTCTTCAAGCTCAAGCCACTGCAGGTGTAGTTCTTTTAAAAACTCAATCACTCTCTCATTGTCCTTGTGTCTGAGTAACTCGAGCAGAACGTTCCTCTCCTTGTCCCACCCTTCACCGTAGGGTGGAACTGAATAGTACTTCTCAAATTCTTCTCTATCTGGCAGAAGAGACAATTTAATGCTATTTTCTCTTAGTATGCCTGGAAATGAAGGAAAACTTTTTCCCTCATAGTTATAGTCTTCAAACTCTGCAAATCTTTCCTTAATCTTCTTGTATTTTTTTGCAAGGTCTTCTCTTCTATCCTTTAGGATGTCTTTCATTAAGGTGTATGTCTCAACGAGCTTTTTATAAGTTTCATTACTAAATGAAGGAATCAAAATATTTTCATAGTAGAGCTTCGCAACATCCCAAGCAGATTCTCCTTTTATGAGAACCCCAGCACTCCCTCCAAAAACAATATCCCCTCGCGTGATATTAAGTGTTACTTTTGGAGGATCAATGTCTCCAATTCTCTCCCCTACACTGTATAATTCCAATTTCTCCAAAAGAACTGCTTCTTTCTTTTTCAAAAGGATCTCCCACATCTTTCTCGCAAGTTTGTAGTTTTCTCTTAAGAGGGATTCCTTGAAGGCTCTAATGTACTCCATATTAGGAGCCCTTTCGCGAAAGTACTTCCGTATCTCCCGTGTTATGTGTTTATAGAACTTTGATGAGAAACTCACAGGGGCAAAGGACACCCCATCATTGAGATACCACTCAAAGAGATCGAGAATTAACTCCTCAAATTCTGAAGGTTCGAGTTCTTTCTCGAACAACCTAACCATAGTATCAACTCCGAACGTTAGTAGCTCATCACTTTGGATAATACAAAAAAGTATTTAAATTTTGTTTGCATAAAATAAAATCACAATAGATAGGAACATAAAAAGTCAAATCCTCGCCCTCTCAAACTCTTCCTTTCTATTCAAAGGCTTTGTAGCATCAATGCCCCATTTGGTTGTAAACCCTTTCTCCCCAGAGGGATCAAGAGAAGACCCACGAGTTTTTGGAATAATAACTAAGTCCTTATCAGCTTGGAATCTTGTAGCTATTGCCCACTCTATGTCTCTGTCATCATAAATATCAATATCCTCGTCCACAACCACCACATGTTTTAGACTTGGATGACCAGAGAATGCAGCTAAAATAGCATTTTTCCCATCGCCATCGTGCTGCTTTGTGATGCTTACAACTGCATGGAGCCACATTGCTCCTCCCTCTGTGAGTCTTACCCCATGAACCTTTGGAACTACTTGCTTGACAGTTTTGTATATCTGAGGCTCCTTAGGAAGACCCATAAGCATGTAATGTTCATATCCACTTGAAAACAAAGCATGAAAAATCGGCTTTTCAACATGATACATTTTCTCAAATACTACTACTGGTTGTTCTCTAACTATATCATATGTCCCAGTTATATCGACAAAGGGACCTTCCTTGTCAAGTTCAGGAAGAATTTTTGCCTCAAAGACAAATTCACTCTCCACCGGGACAGGGATCCCATTCACCTCAACAACTTCTAAAGGTTTTCCAAAGGCCATTTCCCTCATCGCTGATGCTATGCTTAACTCGCTAACTCCATACTGTGGACTTGTAGCTGCGGCGAGTAATATATGGATAGGATTACCGACAATTATCCTTACATCAAGCTCCTCGCCATGCTCTGCTTTTTCTTTCCACATCGCATAAAGATGTCTTGGAACGAGTCTTACCGTGGCAGTTTTCTCATCTCTTACCATTGTTCTGTGATACGAGAGATTTACAAAATCCTCATCCTTAGCTATGTAGATAGCCGAAGTAAAGTATTGACCACCATCTTTTGGGAAATAATGAGGCACAGGAAGATCTCTAAGTGAGAAGTCTTTTGTGGAATTCTTAAAGAACTCTGCCTCACTAACCTCTTTATAAGGCCTAGGACTATCCATTGCCTTCATCATAAAATGAAGAAGTTCTGACCTCTTTATGCCTAGATACTTAGATATTCTCTCTCTAGTACTCCAAAGATTTCCTATAACCTCCCATCCATCCACATTCCTAAAAAGAATCGGCTGATCTTTGTGCCGAAGGAAATATTTGGTTATTTCAAATTTCTTATTAACTGGTTTATCAATAACTATCGTTTCATCTTGAAATTGAGTAAGTATATCTCTGAGCATCTGCTATCACCTTTTCAAAATTACCCTGAGCTTATGATAAACTTTTTGGAACATTTCATTTATTTCATACGTTTCTATTGAATATTTTTCAGAAAGATAGAGAAAAACCTATAAAGGAGAATTCCCAAAAGTCCTATTTGAATTGCTATGAGGGTAGTAACATTAAGAATTCCGGATAAGTCTGCATTGGCGTATGTGGAAAAAGCAGACCCTAAAGTATACTTTATGATATTTAGCCCTCCCTGTGGGAAGTGGAAAAACCATAATAGGACTTAGACTTATTTATGAACTTAACTTATCAACTTTGGTAGTGGTACACACAAAAGAACTTCTTTATCAATGGGCCGATAACATTAGAGAGGTTTTGGGAATAGAGCCAGGGCTTGTGGGAGATAATAACTGGGATGAGAAACCTGTAACCGTAGCTATGATACAAACTCTGCTTTCAAGAGGAGTGGACAAACTCAAAAAGCAGTATGCAATTCTAATGTTTGACGAATGCCACAGGACTTCAGCCGCTGAAAAGTTCTATGAGCTTGGAATTAGCCTTCCCCAAAAATTTAGATTCGGATTATCTGCAACTCCCTGGAGAAGGATTAAGGGTGAGGAACTGAAGATAGAAGGTGCCATCGGACCGATTATTTATGAAATAAAGGCCGAAGATTTAATTAAAGAGAAGTTTTTGGCAAAGCCGAGATTCATGATAATAGGATACGAATCTTCAATGCCCCCTCTGGCAGAACGATACAAAGAGCTCTATGAAGAGATAATAATGGAAAATGAAGAAAGAAACAAGGCAATCGTGAAAACTGCATATAAACTTGCAAAGCAAGGACACAGAGTACTAATCGACGTAAAACGGATAGAACATGGCAAAATACTAATAGAAATGCTCAAAAAGAAAGGTATAAATGCAGAATTTCTAAGCTCCCAAACTCCAAACAGATGGGAAATTTTTGAAAAGTTTAGAAATGGAGAAATTAACGTACTTATATCTACATTATTAAAGGAAGGTGTGGACATTCCAGAAATTTCGGCTATAATCCTAGCAGGTGGAGGAAAAAGCGATATTATGACAATCCAGACGATAGGAAGGGCCTTGAGGCCCAAAGGAGGCAGTAATGCAATTATAGTAGATATCAAAGATGAAGATCCTCTGCTCTTTACTCACTTCATAGAGAGACAAAAAGCCCTGAAGCAATACTATGGAAAATACTACGACAAAGAACTCGAAAAGATCATAAAGAAATAATCCAGTCCTCAAAGATTGCCGCTCTTGTTAGATACATCCTAAATCTTTCAAAAAATTCTCTTTTAACTTTTTCAATTGCATAACTGTCTTTCTTAAACTCTATATTTTCATACTTGATTTCCCACAAGACAAGATTTTCTGGCGAAGCTGGAGGGAGTTTTTTATCTACTTTTTCTTTTAACATAAAACTTATCTCTTCCTCCGAAAGAATTCCCATTCCACACAATTTAAGAGCAGTGACTATTCTTCTCACCATCTCCCAGAGAAAACTCTCTCCTTCAATTTCTATCATGATTATCTTCCCTCTGGGAACCACATCAATTCTTCGTACAATCCTTACAGGATTTTTAAACTCTTCAAGACGAGCAAAATTGGAGAAATCATGTTCTCCAATAAAGAGCTCAGCACACGATTTAAGTTTTATTAAATCTATTCCTTCATTAAAAAGATAGTAGCGATAAACCTTACTCATGGCCCAAAACCTTGGATGGAAATCCTCAGGGACACTTGCATTCCCCAAAACCCATACATCATTAAGATAGTGGTTTAAAATCCTTGGTTCAGTAAGATCCAGTCTATTTGTATCAAACGCAATTACATTACCAAATGCCGAAACTCCCCTATCTGTGCGAGAGGCCCCCTTGAAATTGGCTTCTCGAATATCCTCAATTATCCCGAGCTTTTTTAGTACCCTGATCACTTCCCCCTCAACTGTTCGAAGCCCAGGCTGTCGTTGAAACCCATAAAACTTAGTGCCATCGTAGGCTATCTTTAACGCTATTCTCATATTGGATAGATGATTAGGAGAATATAAAAGGGTTATTGGGATAAAGTGTAGTTTACAAATAGCAAGGTCAATATGTCTAGTTGATGTATCTTGTAGCTCACCATTTTTGAAAATTTGACAATAAAAGAAGGACAAAATCTAAAACCTCTTTTTCTTAGAAAATTCGGGGGTGTAAAAAATGACCATTGAACTGGATATTGAGATTCAAGAGTCCCTAATTAACTTTGACATCATGTTTACATTCGCAAAGAAATTTCTACAAAAGAGTGCCCCTTTTTGAATTCCATATTAAAAGACAAAAAGAAAGATCAAAGAAAACTTCCTCTATAGAATGGCCTTAGGAATACTTCAAAAGCGGCTACTGGCATCTCTATTCCCCAGTTTTCCAAGACTTGTGGGTGAACTTCACCGATTATACCAATGCTCTTTCCTTCCACTATTATTTCTCCGGCCCTACCAGGAATAAATGATCCATATTCTATTTCTCTAAGCTCATATTTTACCCCCAAGTGATGCATCAAACTATCAAGAACCTCCTTGGCTTCAGTAAAAGTAACTTTCGGATGTGCTATAGCTACACCAAGTTTGCTTTCACTCACTGTCTTAGTTTCCCTGCTCTCATCAATTAAAGTGACCTTTCCAACCTCAAAGATTTTTTGAGGATATTCTTCATGCGTATTCTGGCCCAGGAACTCCATCAAACTTGGTAAAAGCCACCTTCTAAGGGCACTCCACTTCTGACTTATGGGGTTCTCTATCTCGACTATGTCCTCCTCAGGGATATTCATTTTGCCAAACTGTGCCTCTCTATTTGTTAAGTTAAAAGTCATGACCTCCTGAAGTCCAAAGCCCACCATAAGGTCCCTTACTGCATTTTCAAAGTCGATAAAATCATCCCCTTTTCCCTGAACTGCTAACTTAGGCTCCTCGGGTTCAATATTATTATACCCATAAGCTATAAGCACATCCTCCAAGACATCCCTTGGATGCATTATATCGTTCCTAAAAGCAGGGTATTTCAGTTTTGCTTTACCATCAACAAGCTCAACTTCGTAAAACATCCTTTCAAGAAGGTCTTTTACCTCTTCATCACTAAGTTCGACACCAGTAAGCTTTTTAATATAATCCAACTCAACCTCAAATTCTTTTGGAGTTAAATCAGGGCTCTCCACTTCAAAATCTTTGTAAACAACCTTAACACTCTTTATTTTTCCTCCTCTCTCCGCCAAGGCAGTCACTAGAACGTTTAGAGCGAGCATTATCTTCTCAAGGTGCCAACCAGTAATATCTATGAAAATGTTTCTAGTATTCTCCGTAACCTTTCCATGAGTCTCAGAATTTATAACAGGAGGCATGGAAAGAACATTTCCTCCACTATCAATAAGTAACGGATAGTAGGGTTTCCCCTTAATTAGGTGACCATATTCTTTTCCTTTTTCATGCTTTTCTAATATCTCATCTGCTGTCATTTCTTCTTCACTATTTAAGGGAATGAATTTTATTTTCTCAGGCTCTACTGCTTTATAATAGAAAGGAGGCTCAAGTTTATCAAAGTCAAATGTTCCTATAGCAACTTCCTTTCTTCTTCTGCCAAGTGTTAGTGCAACTTTCTCTTGCAGCTGGATAATCTGCTTCAACGCCTCTTCATCTAACTTAAGACCCTCAACTATAGCATAAACTCCATATGGTCTTATGTCCTTAAGTTTCTCGTCAACATAAACTACCACGTCACTTTTCTCAATTTCGTAGCGTGGTAGGCCCTTTGTCATTCCTAGGGCCCAACGCACTTGTCTAGCTATACCCTCAGCACTCCACAAGTCGGGCCTATTGGTATCCTTAGCATCAGCTTTAAAGTATATTTTACCTTCATGCTCCCAGAGATCATCAAGTTCGCATTTAGCATAGAGGAAAAGATCTTCCCACTCTTCAACTGTGAACTCCTTTCCCACCAGCCTCTCTAAGTCATGCTTAGCAACATCGAACTTTGGCATCTTCCATCACCACACTAATTTAGCTTCTCTCAACCATTTTAGGTCATAACTAAAGAGGTACCGTATATCATCTATTCCAAGTTTAAACATGGCCAGTCTATCAATTCCAATCCCCCAAGCTATAACTGGAGCATCAATTCCTAATGGTTTGGTCATCTCCTCTCTAAATATCCCTGCTCCTCCAAACTCTACCCATCCAAGTTCTTCATGATATGCACTCATCTGGACACTAGGTTCTGTGAATGGGTAATAATCAGGAAGGAACTTTACTTTCTTTGCTCCAGCTATTTCAACAGCAAACCGCTTCAGTATTCCAAGAAGGTGTTTGAATGTTAAGTCTTCCCCTACCACGAATCCATCCACTTGGTTAAACTCTATAAGGTGAGTCCTATCCAAAACATCAGGTCTGAAAACTCTTTGAATGGCAAAATACTTGCCAGGTATTTGAACACCTTTACCAAGTTGTCTTGCACTTAAAGCAGTTGCATGGGCTCTTGGCATTAACAACATGGCAGTTCTTGGATCCCACTTGTAGCCCCAGCCTCTTGAACCGGTGATCCATCCATGCTCATGAGAGGCTTTTACTCTTTCTACAAGTTCTTCACTTGGGAGGTATCCGTGCTTGGGATACTTAAGCTGATAAGTATCTGTCCAATCTCTAGCCGGATGATTCTGAGGTTGGAACAGAGCATCAAAGTTCCAGAATTGAGTCTCAATTAAACTCTCCGCACTCATTTCAATGAATCCCATTTCTATGAGTTTTCTTCTTATCTTATCCAAAAAGGCCCTATAGGGTTGCTTCTTACCTGGATAGATCCTCTTAACAGGAGCCTGTATGTTAAAACGTTTAAATTCGACATTTCTCCATTCTCCACTCTTTATAAGCTCTGGAGTTAGGATTGAAACTTCTTTCTTTAATTCAAGCCCCATTTCCACGAGCTTTAATCCCTCTTCCGTTATCTCTACTTCTCTTTCTGACTTTATATCTTCTTCTCCAATTTTTCTGCTTTTCACCTCTTTCAGAGGGATTATCTGTTCAATATTCTTTGCTTCCACTTCACCCTTCTCTACAAGAAGTTTAAGGACAACATCAATAGGTCTCTCCTTAGAAAGAGCTTCTTTTGCCTTATCCGTTGCCTCTAAAACAAGAATCCCCTCTTCTTTCTTAATATTAGCCCATCCTTCTTTCCTAAGAATCCCAATTATTGGTCTGAGTTCATCCTCACTAAGCACATCTTTGAGATCATCCAAAGTTATCTTTCCTCTCTCCACAAGGAGTTTTAAAGCCCTTCTTTCCGGAAGCCCAATTTGGCCATATTTTCTTCCTAATTCTGTGATCCTTACAATTTTTTTCTGCCTTTCATGTAGTCGTGCAAGTCCCTTACTTTGAAGCCATAGAATAGCCCTCATGACTGCTACTTGATCAAGATTAGTCTCTTTAACAAGGTCTTCAAATTTCACTTTTTTAAAATCCTTGAGCTTGATGAGAGTCAACTTTTCTTGATAGCTTAGTTCCATTATCAACCCCCCGAGAGAACTCTCACAAGACTTACTTAAAAATTGCGGTGGGAAAAATGAACAAAAAAATACAGAGGGAACTAATGCTTGTGTGGGAAGAAGACAACCTTGCCTGTTTTTCCAGCACGCATGAGCTCAAAGGCTTCTTCAAACTTGTCTAGCCCGTTGTACTTATGGGTGATGATCGGATCTAAGTTAAGCTTTCCACTCTTTAGAAGATTTGAGACCGTATACCATGTTTGCCATAAGTGTCTTCCGGTTATTCCATGCACCTCTAAGGACTTGAAGATAACTAAGTTGTTTATATCAAAAGTTACTTCCCTAGGGAACAGTCCCAAAAGACTAACCCTTCCTGCTGGAGTCACCGCTTGCAAACCCTGCTCAAGGGCCTTAGGAGCACCACTAAATTCAAGGAAAACATCCACACCATTGCCATCAGTCAAATCCTTTACTTCCTTAACTACATCTTCTTCCATTGGATTTATGACAACATCAGCCCCAACTTTTTTTGCAAGATCTCTTCTAAAATCACTCGGTTCGCTTACAATAACAAGAGAAGCACCGCTTGCCTTAGCAACAGTGATACCTAGAAGACCCAATGGACCCGCCCCAGTGATAAGAACAGTTTTACTTGCAATAGGGCCCGCTAAAACTGTGTCAACTGCATTTCCAAGAGGTTCTTGAAGAGTTGCATATTCCGGAGGAATCCCCTTGGGATTTTTCCACGCATTTTGAGCAGGTACTATTGCATATTCAGCGAAAACACCATCACTATCCACACCAAATATCTTTGTGTTCTGACACACATGATAGTTGCCAGTTTTACACTGGTAGCATTCCCCGCAAACTATATGTGTCTCGGCTGAGATATAATCCCCTATTTGAATATTATCCACTCCAGGTCCTACCTCTACTACTTCACCAGCTACTTCATGACCCATTATTTGAGGAGGCTTTATTCTGCTCTGGGCCCATTCGTTCCATTCATAAATATGTAAGTCCGTGCCGCAAATACTTGTAGCAAGAACCTTAATGAGAACTTCGCCTTCCTTTGGCTTTGGAACATCAACTTCAACGAGTTCTGCACCATAGGCAGGCTTACTTTTCATTATTGCGATCATTTTCTCGTTCATAGGTATCATCTCCATGAATCTTTTAACATTACTATCTCTGTTTTCGCTGATATAAATCTTTTTGCTCTATAAAATATGTAGAGCCTAAAAAGCAAGTTTTATTTCTTTGTTAGTATGTGAAAGAAAGACCTAAGCGACGAAAAGTTTGAAAAAGACACATTCATTACCAAAAATCTTAAATACATTTACTATCACCATAAGATTGCAGATACTTACTTGGTGGTGTCTGAATTGGAGGATAGAAAGTTTGAAAGGAAAGGAAGAGATAAAAGAGCTCCAAGAGTTCCTCCTGTAAAAGTTGGTGAAAGATACAAAGTGAAAATTGAAGCCCTTGGAAAAAGTGGAGATGGGATAGCTAGGATTAGGGGGTTTGTAGTATTCGTCCCAAACACAAAA